>CAYYZI010000277.1:0-4670 GCA_964475675.1 uncultured Geminicoccaceae bacterium | reverse complement strand
ACATCCGCAAGCATCTGGGCACCGAGGATCTGGTGATCGTCTCTCCCGACGTGGGCGGCGTCACCCGTGCGCGCGGCTTCGCCAAGCGGCTTGACGTGTCCCTGGCCATCATCGATAAGCGCCGCGAACGTGCCGGGGTCTCCGAAGTGATGAACGTGGTCGGCGATGTGCGCGGCAAGCGCTGCGTGCTGGTCGACGACATCGTCGACAGTGGCGGAACCCTGTGCAACGCCGCCGATGCCCTGCTCGAAGCCGGGGCCGTTTCGGTGCAGGCCTATGTCTGTCACGGCGTGCTTTCGGCCGGCGCGGTAGCGCGGGTGGCCGCGAGCTCGCTGGACAAGCTGGTGATCACCGACAGCATCCGCCCCAGCGAAGGGGTGCGGGTGACGGAGAAGATCCGGGTACTGACGGTGGCCCAGCTCATGGGCGAGGCGATCCGCCGGATTTCCACCGAGAGCTCGGTCTCCAGCCTGTTCGACTGAGGGCGGCGGCAGGGCGTATCGAAACAGTCTGTCCGGGGTGCACGGCACCGTACCGGAGGGGCGAAAGGAGCGAAACATGGCCGAGGTCATCAGTCTCGAGATCGAACTGCGCGAACGCGCCGGCAAGGGTGCCGCGCGGGCCCTGCGCCGGGCCGGCAAGGTGCCGGCGATTCTCTACGGCGGCAGCGAGGAGCCGCAGAAGCTGGCACTCTCGCAGAGCGAACTCAAGCGGGTGCTGTCCCGCAATCCGCGCTTCATGAGCTCGCTCTGCGAGCTGCGCGCCGGTGACAAGGTGATGCGCGCCCTGCCCCGCGAGATCCAGTACCATCCGGTCACCGACGAACCCCTCCATCTCGACTTCCTGCGCGCCGAGGCCGGCGGCCGGGTCGAGGTCGAGGTGCCGGTGGTGTTCGTCAACGAGGAGACCTGCGTCGGCCTCAAGCGTGGCGGGGTGCTCAACATCGTGCGCCGCGAGGTCGAGCTCGAATGTCCGGTGGACAACATCCCGGCCGAGCTGGAAGTGGACCTGGCCGGATTCGACATCGGCGACAGCGTCCATATCAGCCATGTCAAGCTGCCCGAGGGCGTGGTGCCGACCATCCGCGACCGCGACTTCACCATCTGCACCATCGTGCCGCCCACGGTGGTCGCCGAGATGGCCGAGGCCGAGGCCGAGGAAGGGATCGAGGAGGCCGCGGAAGAATAGTGCTGGCGCGCTTCTGGCGCCGCCGCGAGGAGCAGGCGCCGCTGCGGCTCTTCGTCGGCCTCGGCAATCCCGGACCGCGCCATGCCCGCAACCGCCACAATGTGGGCTTCATGGCCATCGACGCGATCGCCGCCCGCTGGCACGCCACCCCTTGGCGGCGGCGCTTTCGCGGCGAGATCGCCGAGGCCGATCTCGACGGCGCCCGCACCCTGCTGATGAAGCCCCGCACCTTCATGAACGAATCCGGCCGGGCGGTGGCCGAGGCGGTGCGCTTCTACAAGCTGCCGCTCGATCGCCTGGTGGTGTTCCACGACGAGCTCGACCTCGCCCCCGGCAAGGTGCGGGTCAAGCTCGGCGGCGGCACCGCCGGGCACAACGGGCTCCGGAGCCTCGCCGCCTGTCTCGGCAGCGGCGATTTCAGGCGGGTGCGGATCGGCATCGGCCATCCCGGCCACAAAGAACGGGTGGTGCCCTGGGTGCTGAGCGATTTCGCCAAGGCCGATGCGGCTTGGCTGGAGCCGCTGCTGGAGGCCATCGCCGAGGCGGCGCCGCTGCTCGCCCGCGGCGACGATGCCGGCTTCATGAACCGGGTCGCACTGCTCTGCCAGAAGGCCGCCGAAGGGGCGGTCCGCTCAGGCCGCTGAAGCCTCGCCATCTTCCGCCTCGAGGCGGATCCGGGCGGCCTCGATTTCCCGCATCTTCTCCTCCGACACCTCGGGAAAGCGCAGATCGAGCCCCTCGAGCGCCTTGACCACCGCCGCCAGGATCACCGCCCGCGAGAACCATTTGCGGTCCCCGGGCAACACGAACCAGGGGGCGTGCGGCGCCGCGGTGGCACGGATCGCCTCCTCGTAGGCCTTCATGTAGCGGTCCCAGTGCGCGCGCTCCTCGATGTCGGCGCGGTCGAACTTCCAGTGCTTGTGCGGCATTTCCAGCCGCTCCATGAAGCGCCGCTTCTGCTCCTCGCGGGAGATGTGCAGGAAGAACTTGAGGATGACCGTGCCCGAACGGGCCAGATGCCGCTCGAAACCGGCGATATCCTCGAGCCGCTCCCGCCAGACATGTCTGGTGACCAGTTGCTCGGGAAGGTGCTGGCGTTCCAGCAGTTCCGGGTGCACCCGCACCACCAGCACCTCCTCGTAGGCCGAGCGGTTCCAGATGCCGATGCGCCCGCGCTCCGGCAGGCGGCAGGCATGGCGCCAGAGAAAATCGTGGCCGCGTTCCTCTTCGGAGGGTGCCTTGAAGGAGTAGGCCTGGCAGCCGAGCGGGTTGAGCCCGGCCATGACATGGCGGATGGCCCCGTCCTTGCCCGAGGCGTCCATGCCCTGGAAAATCAGCAGCAGTGCCCAGCGCCCGTCGGCGAAAAGCAGGTTCTGCAGCGCCGCCAGACGGTCGGTCTCGGCCCGGATCAGGGCCTTGGCCTCGGCCTTGCCGATCTCGATCCCGGCCTTGGCGTCCGGCCGATAGTCGCAGAGACGGAATTTGCGCCCCTCGGAGACCCTGAAAGGCCGCGTCATCTCACCTATATTCATGGAGGATCCAATCGGGCTGTGGCCGCGTGTCGCGGCATCTTGCCAAGTTCTGCGTGTTTGGCCAGAAGACCGCCGCCCGATGCGACAATTTTCCGATCAAAGGCAGGTTCATGGGTTTCAGTTGCGGCATCGTCGGACTGCCGAACGTCGGCAAGTCCACGCTCTTCAATGCGCTCACCAGTTCCGCGGCGGCGGCCGCGGCCAACTATCCGTTCTGCACCATCGAGCCCAATGTCGGGCGCGTGCCGGTGCCCGATCCGCGTCTGGCGAAGCTGGCGGAGCTGGCCGGTTCGGCGCGCATCATCCCGACCCAGATCGAGATCCGCGACATCGCCGGTCTGGTGAAGGGGGCCTCCAAGGGCGAGGGCCTCGGCAACCGCTTTCTCGGCGCCATCCGCGAGGTGGATGCCATCCTCCATCTGCTGCGCTGCTTCGAGGATGACGACATCGCCCATGTCGAGGGAGCAGTCGATCCGGTGCGCGATGCCGAGCTCATCGAAACCGAGCTGCTGCTGGCCGATATCGAGAGCCTGGAACGGCAGAAGGAAGGCCTGATCAAGCGTGCACGGGGTCAGGAAAAGGAGGCCAGGATCCGGCTCGCCCTTCTGGAGAAGGTGCTGCCGGCGATGGCCGAGGGAAGGCCTGCCCGCAGGCTCGATCTGGCGGCCGAGGAACGCGAGCTTCTGGCCGGCTTTCATCTGCTGACCGCCAAGCCGGTTCTCTATGTGTGCAATGTCGACGAGGACTCGGCGGCCGGTGGCAACACCCTGAGCCGCAAGGTGGCGGAGATGGCCGCGCGGGAGGGAGCGGGCTGCGTGGTGCTGGCCGCCGGCATCGAGGCCGAGCTGGCCGAGCTGGGTGCCGAGGAGCGGGCCGAATACTTGCGTGAACTCGGCCTCGAGGAGCCGGGGCTCCACCGTCTCATCCGCGAGGGCTACGCGCTGCTGGATCTCATCACCTTCTTCACCGCCGGCCCCAAGGAAACCCGGGCCTGGACGGTACCGAAGGGGGCCACCGCACCGCAGGCCGCGGGTGTCATCCACACCGATTTCCAGCGCGGCTTCATCTGCGTCGAGGTGATCCCTTTCGACGAATATGTCGCCTGCGGCGGCGAACAGGGGGCCAAGGAGCGCGGCCGCATGCGCCTCGAAGGGCGCGACTATGTGGTCCGCGACGGCGATGTCTGCCTGTTCCGGTTCAACGTCTGACCGAACCCACCATCAGCCGGCGGCCAGATCCGCCATGCTCGCCAGCAGCAGGGCGTGGGATTTGATGCCGTTGCGAAGGCAGGCGAGCTCGAACTTCTCGTTGGGGCTGTGCATGCGGTCGTCATCGAGGCCGAAGCCCATGAGAATGGTGTCGAGGCCGAGAATCCGCTTGAAGGATGCCACCACCGGAATCGAACCGCCGCAGCCGATGAGCGCCGGCTCGCGGTCGAACATCTCGCGCAGTGCCCGGCGGGCGGCGGCGAGATGGGGCGAATCGGTCGGCACCCGCACCGGATCGCCGCTGCCGAACCTGCGGATCCCGAGCCGGCAGCCCTCGGGCAGACGCCTCTCGAAGTAGCGTTGCAGGGCGGCGAAGATCTCGTCGGGGCGCTGCTCGGGAACCAGCCGGCAGCTCAGCTTGGCATGGGCCTCGGCGGGAATCACCGTCTTCGACCCCTCGCCGGTGTAGCCTCCCCAGACGCCGTTGACATCGAGACAGGGCCGGGCCCAGATCCGTTCGATCACCGAATAGCCTTCCTCGCCCACCGAACGGTCGACGCCGGCGGCTGCGAGCAGCGCCCGCTCGTCGATCCCGAGCTCCTGCCAGGAGCGGCGCTGTTCGGGAGAAAGCGGCAGCACCCGGTCATAGAAACCGTCGAGCGTCACCCGGCCGCGGGCGTCGTGCAACCCATCGATCAGCCGCGCGAGCAAGACGAAGAAACCGGTCGTCTCGGATTCGGGA
>CAYYZI010000276.1:0-4673 GCA_964475675.1 uncultured Geminicoccaceae bacterium | reverse complement strand
AGGGCATCGTCGTGCTGGCCGCCACCAACCGGCCGGAGATCCTCGATCCGGCGCTGCTGCGCGCCGGGCGCTTCGACCGCCAGATCCTGGTCGATCGTCCCGACAAGAAGGGCCGCGAGGCGATCCTCCGGGTCCACATCAAGAAGATCAAGCTCGCGCCGGATGTGGACATCGAGAAGATCGCCGCCATGACCACCGGCTTTTCCGGCGCCGATCTCGCCAATCTGGTCAACGAGGCGGCCCTGCTGGCCACCCGCCGGCACGCCGAGGCGGTGACCATGGACGACTTCACCCGGGCCATCGAGCGCATCGTCGCCGGGCTGGAGAAGAAGAATCGGCTGCTCAATCCGCGGGAGCGGGAGATCGTCGCCCATCACGAGATGGGGCACGCACTGGTGGCGATGGCCCTGCCCGGCACCGATGCGGTGCACAAGGTGTCGATCATCCCGCGCGGCATCGGTGCGCTGGGCTACACCATCCAGCGGCCGACCGAGGACCGCTATCTGATGACCAAGGAAGAGCTGCTCAACAAGATCTGCGTGATGCTCGGCGGCCGGGCGGCGGAAAAGCTGATCTTCGGCCACCTTTCCACCGGCGCGGCGGATGATCTGGTCAAGGCCACCGATGTCGCGCGCAGCATCGTCACCCGCTACGGGATGGAGGAGAAGCTCGGCTATGTCGCCTACGAGACCGAGCGCAGCCCCTTCCTGCAGCCGGCCCCGGGCCAGGCGATCACCGAGCGGCACTACAGCGAGCAGACCGCCCGCGAGATCGATCTCGCGGTGCGCCGCATCATCGAGGACTGCTTCGAACGGGCGTTGACCATCCTCGAGCGCAACCGCTCCATCCTCGAGCGCTGCGCCAAACGGCTGCTCGAAGTGGAGACCCTCGAAGAAGAGGAACTGCAGAAGCTCACCAGCGATCTGGTCAGGGAACCGGAGCTGGCGGCGGCGGCCGAGTAGACCCTGCGGTCCTGCGGCGACCCGTAGCAGGTCCGATTGACAGGGTTCCCCTTGCCCGTACTATTTCGCGCGTGCGAAACAGCACCGTCTTCCGCGTCGCGCCTACCCACAGATCGTCGGGGAGAAGATCAGATGGCTCGCCAGGCCGCCCGGCCCCTTTCGCCGCATCTGCAGATCTATCGCTGGTATCTGACGATGGCGACCTCCATCCTCCACCGGATCACGGGTGTGGCGCTCGCCTTCGGCCTGCTGCTGCTGACCTGGTGGCTGACGGCGTTGGCCCGCGGCCCCGAGTCCTTCGCCATCGTCCGGGCGGTGACCGACAACTTTCTCGGCGGTCTGGTGCTGTTCGGCTACACTTTCGTGATCTTCTACCATCTCACCAACGGCATCCGTCATCTGGTCTGGGACACCGGTCTGTGGCTCGACAAGGAGACCGCGGAGTTGTCCAGCTACTTCGTCATCGGCATCGCCGGGGGCCTCACGATCCTCACCTGGATCCTGGTCCTGGCACTCGGCTGAGGGAGCGGAACATGCGCAGCACACGCGCCATGCGGGGACTCGGTTCGGCCAAGCACGGCACCGAGCACTGGAAGCTGGAGCGGCTGACGGCGATCGGCAGCGTCATTCCCATCCTCTGGTTCATCATCGCCATGATCTCCCTCTCCGGTGCGCCCTATGCCGAGATCCGCGCCTGGATGAGCTCCAACTTCAACGCCACGATGATGATCCTGCTGGTGATCTCCGGCTACTGGCACGGGGCGCTCGGCCTCCACACGGTGATCGAGGACTACGTGCACAGCCCGTTCCTGAAGGTGAGTTCTCTGGTGGCCGTCAAGCTGCTGGCCTTCGCTTTCGCAACCTCCAGCATCGTCGCGATCCTGCAGATCGCGATCGGGAGCTGAGACGATGCCCACTGCCTATCCGCTGACCGATCACCATTACGACTGCATCGTCATCGGCGCCGGCGGCTCCGGCCTGCGGGCGGCGGTCGGCATGGTCGAGGCCGGTCTCAAGGTGGCCTGCATTTCCAAGGTCTACCCGACCCGCTCCCATACGGTGGCAGCCCAGGGCGGCATCAACGCCGCGCTCGGCAACATCATCGAGGACGACTGGCGCTACCACATGTACGACACCGTCAAGGGGTCGGACTGGCTGGGCGATCAGGACGCCATCGAATACATGACCAAGAACGCCCCCGCCGCGGTCTACGAGCTCGAGCATTACGGCGTTCCCTTCTCGCGCACCGAGGACGGGCGGATCTATCAGCGGGCCTTCGGCGGCCAGTCGCTGGAATTCGGCAAGGCCCAGGCTTATCGCACCTGCGCCGCCGCCGACCGCACCGGACACGCCATGCTGCACACCCTGTTTCAGCAGGCGCTCCGCAACAAGGTCGAGTTCTTCAACGAGTATTTCGCCCTCGATCTGCTCATGGACGAGGAAGGGGCGTGCCGCGGGGCCGTCGCCATGTGCATCGAGGACGGCAGCATGCACCGCTTCCATGCCCATCTCACCTGTCTCGCCACCGGCGGCTACGGCCGGGTCTATTTCTCCTGTACCTCGGCCCATACCTGCACCGGCGACGGCAACGCCATGATCCTGCGCGCCGGGCTGCCGCTCCAGGACATGGAATTCGTGCAGTTCCATCCGACCGGGGTCTACGGGGCGGGCTGCCTGATCACCGAGGGGGTGCGCGGCGAAGGCGGCTATCTGACCAATGCGCTGGGGGAGCGCTTCATGGAGCGCTACGCCCCGACCGCCAAGGATCTGGCCTCGCGCGACGTGGTCAGCCGGGCGATGACCATCGAAATCAACGAGGGGCGCGGCTGCGGCCCCAACAAGGATTACATCGAGCTCCATCTGGAGCATCTCGATCCCAAGATGATCCACGAGCGGCTGCCGGGGATCGCCGAGACGGCGCGCATCTTCGCCGGCGTCGACGTCACCAAGGAGCCGATCCCGGTGGTGCCCACCGCCCACTACAACATGGGCGGAATTCCCAGCAACTGGCGCACCGAGGTGGTGGCGCTCAGGAACGGCGATCCCGACGCCGTGGTGCCCGGGCTGATGACCGTCGGCGAGGCCGCCTGTACCTCGGTCCACGGCGCCAACCGCCTCGGCGGCAATTCGCTGATCGACCTCGTGGTGTTCGGCCGCGCCGCCGCCCATCACGCGGCCGAGACCATCCGCCCCGGCGCACCCCACAAGCAGCTTCCCAAGGATGCCGGCGAGCAGGCCATCGCCCGGGTCGATCGCCTCCTCAATGCCCGGGGTTCGATCGGCGCCGGCCAGATCCGCCTCAACATGCAGCGCACCATGCAGCGCTATGCCGGCGTGTTCCGCGAGGCCGGCACCCTCGAGGAGGGCTGCCGCAAGCTCGAGGAGGTGGCGAAGAGCCTCGCCGAGATCCGCGTCGACGACCGCTCCCGGGTGTGGAACACCGATCTGATCGAGGCGCTCGAGCTCGAAAACCTCATGCTGCAGGCGGTGGCGACCATCAACTCCGCCCTCTATCGCACCGAATCGCGCGGCGCCCATGCCCGCGAGGACTATCCCGAGCGGGACGACGAGAACTGGCTCAAGCACACGCTCTGCTGGGTGGATGCCGAACATCGGCCGCGTCTCGACACCCGACCGGTACATCTGCACACGCTGAGCAACGAGGTCGAACCCTTCCCGCCGCAAAAGCGGGTCTACTGACACACGCGGTCGAAAACAGGGGATCTTCAACCGATGGTCGAATTCGCCCTTCCCAAGAATTCCCGCGTCCAGCCCGGCAAGACCTGGCCGGCCAAGCCGGGCGCCAAGCGGCCGAAGAAATTCCAGATCTATCGGTACGATCCCGATACCGGCGCCAACCCGCGTGTCGATACCTACGAGATCGATCTCGCGGAATGCGGGCCGATGGTTCTCGACGCGCTGATCAAGATCAAGAGCGAGGTCGACAGCACCCTGACCTTCCGCCGCTCCTGCCGCGAAGGAGTGTGCGGCTCCTGCGCCATGAACATGGGCGGCCAGAACGGCCTCGCCTGCATCAAGGCGATCGAGGAGGTGCCGGGCGAGGCGGTGACCGTATATCCGCTGCCGCACATGGCTGTGATCAAGGATCTGGTGACCGATTTCGAACCCTTCTGGGCCCAGTACGAATCGATCTCCCCCTGGATCCAGACCCAGTCGCCGGTGCCCGAGAAGGAGTATCGGCAGAGCCCCGAGGAACGCGCCCAGCTCGACGGGCTGTGGGAATGCATCCTCTGCGCCTGCTGTTCCACGAGCTGCCCGTCCTACTGGTGGAACGGCGACAAGTATCTGGGGCCGGCGGTGCTGCTGCAGTCCTACCGCTGGATCGTCGATACCCGCGACGAGGCCACCGGGGCCCGCCTCGACGATCTCGAGGATCCCTTCAAGCTCTACCGCTGCCACACCATCATGAACTGCACCAATACCTGCCCCAAGGGTCTCAATCCGGCCAAGGCCATCGCCGAGATCAAGAAGAAGATCGTCGAACGCAGCCTCTGAGGAGGCCGGCGACTGGCCGACGCTCGCCCGGGGCCGAAGCAGTAGCGGCGCAATAAACTCATAGTTGAGAGCGTGCCTTGATTATCCGGCACTTTTGCCTTGGCTGATGTTCCGGAAACGTGTATTAGAGAGGTCATAAGAGGCGCAAGCCCACACACGCAGGTCCGATCTCGAGAGGAGGCGTGAGAGCGCCTC
>CAYYZI010000275.1:0-4680 GCA_964475675.1 uncultured Geminicoccaceae bacterium | reverse complement strand
TCGGCCTGTGCCTGTCTGGTCATCTCCCTGCCTCCCGGACCGGATCGCGGCAGTTCCATCTGCGCGCTTGTTCCCATTGCGGAAGCTTATGGCACAAGTTTTTCAATCCCACCAAGTTCTTCTACCTCTGCGCTTGCCCGCCGGCGGGCCTATGGACAGGATTTGCGGATTTGTATATGCAAAACGCGCGACTTTCGGCGCATCCGCAACAAGTGCCAGAAAGGAGACGAGGGATGGCAACGCGTCGTTTGGTGACCGGCCTGCTGCTGGGGACGGCCACGGTGCTGGCGGGAGCATGGATCCCGGGTGCCGGTGCCGCCGAATCGATCCGCATCGGCTTTCACGCACCGCTCACCGGCTTCGCCGCCGGCGACGGCAAGAGCGCCCGGCTCGGTGCCGAGCTGGCGGTGGAACAGATCAACGACGCCGGGGGTGTGCTCGGCAAGCCGCTGGAGCTCGTGACATACGACGACCAGGCCAAGCCCGACCAGGCGGTGCCGGTGGCCAACAAGCTCCTCGGCGAAGGAATCGACGCCGCGATCTCCGGCAGCTATTCGGGGGCGACCCGGGCGGCGGCGGCGGTCTTCCAGCAGGCGAAGATGCCCTATGTGTCGGCCTACGCCATCCATCCGGATATCACCCGCACCGGCGAATACGTGTTCCGCACCGCCAGCATGGGCGAGGTCCAGGGCCGTGGCGGCGCCAAGCTGATCGGCGAAATCCTCGGCCGGAAGAAGGTGGTGCTGATCACCCTCGACAACGATTTCGGCCAGTCGCTGGCCCGCGGCTTCAAGGAGAAGGCCGGCGATTTCGGCATCGAGATCCTGGGCGAGTACACCTACAGCATCAAGCAGCGCCAGTTCGGGTCCATTGTCGCCTCGGTCAGGCGCGATGCGCCGGAAGCGATCTACGCCTCGGGGTATTTCTTCACCGCCGGGCCGCTGGTGAGCCAGCTCCGCGCCGGCGGGGTCCGGGCGACCATCGTCGGCCAGGAGGGCTACGATTCGCAGAATTTCATCGACATCGCCAAGGCGGCGGCGGAAGGGGTGCTGATCACCACCGCCCTCGATCGTGACAGCGACCGGCCGGAAGTCCGGACCTTCGTCGAGGCCTTCGAGAAGAAGGCCGGCTTCCCCGCCGACATGGTGGCGGCGAGCACCTACACCGCGGTGCAGGTGCTGGCGCACGCCATCGAGCGGGCGGACGGGACCGAGGGTGCGGCGGTGCGCGAGGCGCTGGCCGGCACCCGCGACTTTCCCACCGCCATCGGCCCCATCACCTTCAACGCGCTGGGCGAGATCTACAAGCCCGTACAGGTGCAGGTGGTGAAGGACGGCCGCTTCCGCCGTTACACGGTGATCGACGACCCGGTGCTGCTGGCGCCGCCGGCCGAATAGGAGAGCGCGCCACACCGGCTCCTGCATCCGCGAGGCGGCATGTTCTACTTCGAGCTGCTGATCGCCGGGCTCGTCCAGGGGGCGATGTACGCGATGATGGCGCTGGGCCTGACCCTGATCTACGGGCTCCTGCGCATCCTCCACATCGCCCATGCCGCCGTCTTCACCCTCGGCGGTTACGTCGGCGTGCTGGCCGCCAACAGCGGCCTGCCGCTGGCGGTGGCGGCGGCCCTCGCCGTGCTGGTGGCGGCCGCCGCCGGTCCCCTCGTCTACGGCACTGTCTATCGGCCGCTGCTCGACAAGCCGCCCTATGTGGCGCTGATCGCCTCCATCGGCCTGCTGATCGCCATGGAGGACGGGTTCCGTCTGCTGTTCGGGCCCTACGGGCTGTCCTTCGCCGAGAACCCCTGGTTCGTCACCGGCCCCGATCTCGGCGGCATCTTCCTGAACTGGGTGCAGATCGCCCTCGGGCTCGCGGCGCTGGCCGCGGTCGCCGGCCTCGGGCTGTTCGCCGTCGGCTCGCGCACCGGCGTCGCCTGGCGGGCCACGGTCGACGATCCCGAAATGGCGATGAGCTTCGGCGTCTCGCCCGAGCGGGTGCGGCTGCTGGCCTTCGCCCTCGCCTCGGCGCTCGCCGGTCTCGCCGGCTTTCTGGTCGGGCTCCTCAACAATCTGATCGAGCCCGGCATGGGCAACATCACCAGCTACAAGGGGCTGGCCATCGTCGTCCTCGGTGGTCTCGGCAACGTGCCCGGGACGCTTTGGGCCAGTCTCCTTCTCGGCGTCGCCGAAAGCTTCGGCAGCGTGTATCTCGACCGCATCCTCGACCGCGACGCCATCGCCTTCTTCATCCTGGTGGCGGTGCTGATGTGGCGTCCGCAGGGCCTCGCCCGGGGGCGATGAGGCGATGGACGCCTATCTCACGAGCCTCGCCACCTTCGTCGCCATCAACGTGACCCTGGCCCTGGGTCTCAATCTGATCACCGGTTTCTGCGGCCAGGTGAGCCTCGGCCACGCCGCCTTCTTCGGCGCCGGCGCCTATGCCGCGGCACTGGTGACCACGGGCGGCTTCCCCTTCGCCCACGGGGTGGTGGCGGCGATCCTCGCGGCCGGCCTCCTCGGCCTCGTGGTCGGTCTCGCGAGCCTGCGGGTGCGCGAGGATTTTCTCGCCATCACCACCATGGGTGCGGGGTTCCTGTTCCTCGGCTTCGTCCGCAAGCAGGACTGGCTCGGCGGCGAGTTCGGCATTCCCGGCATCCAGCCGCCCTTCGCTCCCGAAGGCATGGCGGTGCTCGCCATCCTCTCCGCGGTCCTGGTCTGGCTCGCCAGCATCGCCGTGCGGCGGAGCTGGATGGGGCGGATCTTCATGGCCATCGCCCGGGACGAGGAGGCCGCCTCCAGCATCGGCATCGACACCGCCCGCTTCAAGCTCGCCGCCTTTCTCCTCGGTACCATGAGCGCCGGTCTCGCCGGTGCGGTCTACGCCCATGTGGTCCAGCTCATCGTCCCCGACGCCTTCGGCTTCATCCAGTCGATCACCATCCTGGCGATGGTCGTGGTGGGCGGCATCGGCTCCAACCTCGGGGCGGTGCTGGGGGCGGTGCTGCTGACCCTGCTGCCGGAGATGTTCCGCTTCGTCGACACCTACAAGCTGCTGGTCTACGGCGGTCTCCTCATTCTCGTCATGCATCTGAGCCCCGACGGTCTGGTCGGGATCGGCCGCCGTCTCCTGCGGACGGTGCGGCGATGAACCTTCTTGAGATCGGCGAGGTGACCCGGGCCTTCGGCGGGGTGCTGGCGGTCGATCGGGTGTCGCTGGCGGTGGCAGCGGGCGCCTTTCTCGGCCTGATCGGCCCGAACGGCGCCGGCAAGACCACGCTCCTGCGTCTGACCTGCGGGCTGGAGCGACCGGATGCCGGATCCGTGCGCTTCGCCGGCCGGGACGTCACCCGGCTGCCGTCGCACCGGCGGACGCGGGCCGGGATGGTGCTGACCCACCAGGTGGTGCGGCCCTTCCGGGACCTCACCCTGACCGAGAACGTGCTGCTGGGCGCGGTCCGCGAGCTCGGGCAGAATCCGGTGCGGGCCCTGGCCACCTTCGCCTATCGCCGGCGGCAGGAGGAGGCATTGGCGCTGCTGCGCAGGGTGGGGATCGCCGAGCTCGCCGGGCGGACCGCCGCCGAGGTGCCGCTCGGGATCCTCAAGCGGATGCAGATCGCCCGCGCCCTCGCCACCGGCCCGCGGCTGCTGCTGCTCGACGAGCCTCTCGCCGGTCTCAACCAGAGCGAGGCGCGCGCGATCGGCGATCTGCTCACCCGGCTGCACGCCGAGGGCCTCACCCTCGTCCTCATCGAGCACAATCTCGCCGAGGTGCTGCGGATCGTGAAACGCCTCGCGGTGCTCGACCGGGGGCGGCTGCTGGCGGAAGGGGAACCGCGACAGGTGATGCGCGAGCCCGAGGTGCGTCGCGCCTATCTCGGCGAGGCCGCGTGATGCTGGAACTGGACCGGATCTCGGTGGCGCGGGGCGAGCTGCGGGTGGTCCGGGATTTCGCCCTCGAGCTGCCGCGGGGCGAGATGGTGGCGCTGCTGGGCCCCAACGGCGCCGGCAAGAGCTCGATCATCATGGCGATCGCCGGCCATGTGCCGGTGGTGGCGGGAGAGATCCGCTTCGACGGCCGGCGCATCGACCGGCTGGCGGCTCCCGGGCGCACCCGCCTCGGGCTCGGGCTGGTGCCCGAGGGCCGGCGCATCTTCGCCGATCTCACGGTGCGCGAAAACCTGGTGGTGGGAGGCTATCTGCTGCCGCGGGCCGAGGCCGAGGCGCGGGAGCGGGAAGTGACGGCGCTGTTCCCGCGGCTGCGGGAGCGCCGCCAGCAGCGGGCCGGCACCCTCTCCGGCGGCGAGCAGCAGATGCTGGCCATTGCCCGCGCCCTGATGATCCGGCCGCGGCTGCTGCTGGTGGACGAGCTCTCCCTCGGGCTGATGCCGGCGGTGGTCGATCTCTGCTTCGATGTGCTGCAGCGCCTGTGTCGCGAGGAGGGGCTCGCCTGCCTGCTGGTCGAACAGAACACCCAGAAGGCGCTGGCGGTGGCCGACCGGGTGACGGTGCTCTCCGCCGGCCGCACCGTCTGGCAGGGCAATGCCGCCGAGGCCCGCGCCGACGAGGCTCTGATCGACCGCATGCTGGGCCTGGAGGCGGGCTAGGCGTCGCCGCCTGCCGGCTCCTCCAGCATGGGCAGATCGAGGTGATGCTGGCGGGCGCAGGCGCGGGCCTCCTGGTA
>CAYYZI010000274.1:0-4684 GCA_964475675.1 uncultured Geminicoccaceae bacterium | reverse complement strand
GGCGCCGCCATTGCTGGGCTCGCCCAAGCCCGCCTTCTCGAACATCTCGACATAGACCGGGTCCTGCTTGAGGCGTTCCTGCATCAACCTCATGTCCATGTTCATGAAGTAGCTTTCCGTGATCATCTCACGGGTGACATCGTTGAGGTTGGTGCCGATGCGCCCGTCGTGGAACCAGACGTTCTTGCGCGCCGCGTTGATCACCGTCGGCGTGTTGCGAAAGCCGTCCGATCCGGGATAGGCGGGCGACAGGGGAAGGTCGTTGGCGAACCCGTTCTTCGGCCGGTGACAGCTGGCGCAGCTCAGGGCCGCGTCGCCCGAAAGCCGCTTGTCGAAGAACAGGCGCTTGCCCAGTTCGGCCTTGGCCGCGTTCACTTCGAGCGGCTTCACGGGACCGAACTCCTGGGCTGCCGCGGCGGTCGCCCCCACCGCTACGCTCGCCACCAGAGCCAGCGCGATCCCTCGCGGCAGATTGCCGGGGCGCCTTGCATTCATAGGCTTAGCCTCCTCCGATCTCGGCCTGGATGTTCGTGCTCCAGACCTCTTCGTGCATGCTCGACGGCTGATCGACCAAGCTACAGCTTGAGTACCCCTTCACCGCCTTGACTCAGGTCAATTCGCCCGGTGCTCGGGCCGCACGCGACCATGCGTCACGTCCCCCGCGCATCGAAGCGACGACGCTGCGCGCGCACCCCGGCCAGAAACAGCAGGCCGGCCAGCACGCCGACGGCGCCGCTGGTGCCGTAGAGCCGCAGCGGGTTCTCCTCGGGCTGCAGCAGCAGCCAGTACCAGCCGGTCAGGGTATGGCGGCTGCCGCTTTCTCCCGCCCAGCCGTCCCAGTCGGCGAAGGCGATCGGGATGTAGCGTCCCGCCTCGAAGCGGATATCGCGGCCGTCCCGGGTCTCGAGGGGGCGGCTGAAGACCACCCGCCACTGTCCGTCCGACCATTTGCCGCGTCCGCTGAGGGCGCTGCTGTCCTCGCGCGGGCTGGGCGGCCCGTCGGGGCCGCGGGCGTCGAGGATCAGGGTCTCCTCGGGCGCCTCGGGGCTGACCGAGGGGGCGCGCCAGTACCACATGTTGACCGGATGCTTGGGATCGCCGTGGCGGAACCAGGGCTTTTCGCTGGTGGTCGGGATCTCGGTCGGGAACTGCACCGCCACCGCGTCGCGGGTGGGCGCGATCTCCTCGTGGCGGTACTGCTTCTCGAGCGGATCACCGGGCACCGAATAGGTGCGATCATCGACATCGAGCCGGAGCGCTACCGCCTCGTCGTTGAACAGCGCCCGCACCGTGATCCGGTCGTTGAGCGAGGAAAAGAGGCGCTTTTCCTTGATCACATTGGGTACCAGCGCGAAGGTGATGGCCGGCGCCTGCTGCCAGGCGGGATCGTCGGGATTCACGGGCAGCGGGCCGTCGATGCGCAGGCCGCGCACGACCGTGTCGCCGGCGCTCAGCGGCACCGCCTTTTCGCGCAGGGTCATCACGTAGTTGGCGATGTCCCAGCGCTCCCGCTCGCTGCGCTCGGTGGTGTGCTCGGGCATCGGCGTGCCGCGAATGCCGGCGCTTATGCGCTGGAAGATGTCCTTGGCATCCCTGGTCCAGCGCCAGGTCGTGGGCCGGGTCAGATTGCGCGGCCAGATGCGATATCCCCAGTCATCCTTGAGGCGCTTGCCCGAGGTGACGTTGCCGCGTCCCTCCCTGCCGTGGCACTGCACGCAGGCCTTCTCGAAGAGCTGGCGGCCGCGGGCCAGGGATTCGTGGTCGGCAGGAACCGGAGTGCCGAGCTCGATGGGCTCGATGCCGAGCTCTTCGGGGGTCTCCTCGGCCCAGTCGCCGAATTCCTTGATGAGCTGAATGAGACCGTTGATCTCGGCATCGTTGAGACGGCTGCCCCAGGCTGGCATGGCGGTACCCGGCAGGCCCTGCTTGATGGTCTTGCGGAGATCGGCGTCGTAGGGGAATTCCGAATCGGCGTGGCTGGTCTTGTACTTGAACACCCCGAGGGTGAAGTCGCGCGGTCGCGGATAGAGGAAATCGGCGACCGGACCCTCGCCGTCGCCTTCCTCGCCGTGGCACTGGGCGCAGTAGGTCAGATAGAGCTGTTCCGCCCGGTCGCGGTCGACACTGCCCTCGGGCGCGGCCTCGGCCGGCGGGGCGGCGCTCTCCGCCGGTGCGGCCTCGGCCGGTGCCGCGGCCTCGGCCAGCTCCCAGGAGCGCGGCTCGTAGCCGGTATAATCGTAGAGGAACAGGATCGCCTTCCAGACCTGCTCCTCGTTCAGCATCTCGTGCCAGACCGGCATCGCCGACAGCCAGGGCGCACCTTCGCGGGGCAGTCCCGGGCCGCCGGTGGTGATCCGCCAGAACAGGTAGGATTCCTGGAGCTGGGCGATGGTGCCGACATCGCGGAAATTGGCCGGCCGCGGGTTGAAGCCGTAGGCGAACACGCCCCGGCCGTCGAGATCGTCGCCGTGACAGTAGATGCAGTTCCTGTAGTAGATCTCGCCGCCCTCGGCGACCAGCCGGCGATAGCCCTCGCTGCCCTTGGGATTGTTCTGGCGCAGCGGGTTCTGCAGCTTCACCAGATTGTAGCTCTTGCCGTAGACGCGGATGGTGGTGGGCGGTGCCGGATGTACCGAGCGCAGCTCCACCGGCGCCTGGAGACCGGGCTTGACCCACGCATAGGCGAGGCCGGCACTGCCGCCGACCACCAGCAGCAGGGCCAGAAGGCGCAGCAGGCGCAGCCGGGGATGGCCGAGCAGCAGGCGGAACGGCTCCATCAGCCGCTCGTAGGTGGCATCGTCGAAGGTCGCCACCATCAGCACGCCGATCACCGCGAAGATCATGAACTGCACCAGCAGCGAGCGTGGCATCGGCGGCTCGAGACCGTAGGCGAAGAACAGGTAGAGCCCGAGGATGACGAGAACCACCCACAGCAGCGGGTGGGTAAGGACACGTCTCACGGCTTTGGCTCCCCGCCGTCCAGACCGGCCAGGTAGTCGACCAGGATCTCGAGCTCGCTGGCGCGCATCTGTTCGCCGAAATCCTGCGGCATCATGTCGGGCTCGTAACCCGGCGCGATTTCGGCGTTGGGATCGAGGATCGCCCGGCGGATCGCCTCGCGGTCGAGGCGCTTGCCGATGCCCGCCAGCGGCGGGCCGATATCGGCGCCCGACCCCAGCAGGTCGTGACAGGCGGCGCAGCCGTATTTGTCGATCACTTCCTCGGGCGTGGTCGCCGGCCCTTCCTCCTCCGCCACGGCCGTGGCCTCGGTGGCTGGCGGGGCGGCCTCGGCGCTGGGCAGGGGCACCGTCACCTCGATCCCCGCGCGGTCCTCGAGAAAGGCGATCAGCGCATCGATCTCGACCGGGCTCAGGGAGATCGGCGGCGCATCCACCCTGGGCATCGGGCTCTCGCGGTCCCGGGTACCCTTCTTGCCGAAGCCGGGCACCACATAGGCCGAGGGATCGAGCATCGACTCCCGCAGATACTCCTCCACCGCCTTCGCCCCCTCGAGCCCCTTGGCCGCGCCGTTGTAGGCCGGATCCTCGAGCCGCGTACGCAGCTCCTCGGCCAGATCCATGGCCAGCAGATCGGGCGCGCGGCCGAGCTCGTTGTGGCACAGGGTGCAGGTGCCCTTGCCCTTGAACAGCCGCTCGCCCCAGGCGATCTGCCCGGCCCGGTCGAGGCTGGCGGGCTCGATCTCCTCCTCGGCCGGGGGATTGCTCTGGACCTGCGGGAGGATGTTGGCGAACAGGGTGTAGGCCAGCAGGATCGCCAGGCTGAACAGGGCGACACGCAGAAAGGTCATCGGCCGGTCTCCGCGGCCGGCGGTGTCTGA
This sequence comes from uncultured Geminicoccaceae bacterium, assembly GCA_964475675.1. GTDB lineage: Bacteria > Pseudomonadota > Alphaproteobacteria > Geminicoccales > Geminicoccaceae > JALSRW01. The sequence continues at coordinate 846 of CAYYZI010000274.1, read as the reverse complement.
CGGGTCTCGCCGATCTGGCTGAGCCAGAAGATGAAGACGATGACCGCCATGAAGATCAGGGTGATGATGGTGATGTAGTTGCCGGCCTCGCCGATGGTCGGGATGTAGGCATCCGGCGAGCGGTCCTTCATGATCGTGTAGACGTGCCAGTAGGTCCGGATCGAGGAGCGGATGTAGCCCATCAGGGCCATCAGCCAGGTGAAGGCCACCGGCAGCACGAACAGGGCATATTGCGAGCGGGTCGACATGTGGCCCCAGTGTACCGGCCGGGCCACCGCGCCGCGGAACATGAAGCCCTCGATCACCAGGGTGAAGACGATCACCGACAGGGTGGAAACCACCTGCGGCACCGAGGCGCCGACCTTGTAGACGGTCGGGGTGATGTAGCCGTAGATGCCGGCTCCGAAGATGTTGAGCACGGCCACCATGTAGAGGGCGACGATCACGCTGTTGCCGATCCATGCCCAGGGCACGGTCGGGGTGCGGCTGGCCCGCCGGAACAGCTGGAAGGAGAGGAAGGTGGCCAGCAGCATCATGTTCACGGCGGTGTTCTTGGCCGGCATGATGCCGAGCGGCCCCAGCAGCTTGTGGCTGGTGCCACCGATCGCCTGGACCTCCTGGGGGGTGAGGATGAGGGTGTGGGGCGTCACCCAGACCAGAAATCCGGCCACCAGCACGATGGCGATGTATTTGACCCAGGGAACGAAGCGCCGGCCCCCTTCGGTGCGCATCAGGCCGCACCACAGATAGTAGTTGGCAGCCAGCAGGATGGAGCCGATCAGCACCGCCTGGATGATGAACAGCCAGGCCAGCACGCCGCCCATGGCGGTGATCCCCATCTGCTGG
>CAYYZI010000273.1:0-4697 GCA_964475675.1 uncultured Geminicoccaceae bacterium | reverse complement strand
GCCGCCTTGTGCGACGATCAATACATCGAACTCGGCGACCTCAACCTTCCCAAAACCCACATAGCGCAGGGTGATCTGGCTCTTGGCATCGGGGCCGAATTCCGGCAGCAGCCCGGCGTGGCGGGCATCCGACATGCTCTTGAGGATGCGGTGGGCATAATAGATCGGGGCCGGCATCAGCGCCGGGGTCTCGTCGCAGGCATAGCCGAACATGATGCCCTGATCGCCGGCGCCCTCGTCCTTGCCGTCGCGGGCATCGACTCCCTGGGCGATGTCCGCCGACTGCTCGTGCAGCAGCACGTCGATCTCCACCGTGCGCCAGTCGAAGCCGGGCTGGGTGTAACCGATCCGGCGCACCGCCTCGCGGGCGATGCAGCGGATATGGTCGTGGGTGATGGTCTCCGGCCCGCGCACCTCGCCGGCGATGACGATGCGGTTGGTGGTGGCCAGGGTCTCGCAGGCGACCCGGGCGAAGGGGTAGGCGCGCAGATAGGCGTCGACCACCTCGTCGGAGATCCGGTCGCAGACCTTGTCGGGATGGCCCTCGGCCACCGACTCGCTGGTGAAGACGAAATCCGAAACCGCCATGAGTGCGCGTTCTCCCTTGGCATGCGCCAACGGACCCACCATCCCGGGCAGGCTGCGCCGGCTGGTCGGGTCTTTCTGGTCCGACGAGGCGCCGGACTTAAAAACGAGCCGGCAGCGAAGGTCAAGTGGGAGGCTTGGCCTCGGCCGCATTGCGGTAGGACACTTCGGCCAGCGCCTTGGTCAGATCGAACAGCCGCCGCCGCACCAGCGGATCGGGGATCCGGTTGAACGCCCGTACCAGCTCCAGGGTCTCGCGGCGATCGATGATCCGCGGCTCGGGACGGGATGCCGTCTCGTGCTGGAATGCCGCCGGCGGCTCGGCCAGACCTCGGGCCGGGCGCCGCTCCTCCTCGAGCCCCTCGAAGAAATAGCCCACCGGTACCCCGAGCACGCGGCTGAGCTCGTAGAGCCGGCTGGAACCGATGCGGTTGGCGCCGCGCTCGTATTTCTGGATCTGCTGGAAGGTCACCCCCACCAGTTCCGCCAGCCGCTCCTGGCTGAGCCCCATGAGGGCGCGACGCAGGCGCAGCCTCTGGCCGACATGGGCATCGACGGGATGGGGAAGATCCGACATCTGGCTCCAGCGATCGCGGCGGGTCAGCCGGGGCGCCGCCGGTCCACGGCCGGCTGCCCTGTTCGCCGGGAAGTTGTGGCACTTCTCGCGAAAAGATCAACCAAAAGGCTGACAAACCCGACGATCAGCACGCTCAGCCAGGCCAGGGCCGGAAAGCGGGCGATGGGCGGCGGGGCGATCGCCGGCGGCAGGGTGGTGTCGATCACCCCGGTCGTCATCAGGGGCAGCGATGCCCGCACCCGGCCGAAACCGTCGACCACCGCCGAGATCCCGGTATTGGCGGCACGCACCAGCGGCAGGCCGGTCTCGGCGGCGCGCATGCGGGCCATGGTGAAATGCTGGTAGGGCCCGGAGCTCCTGCCGAACCAGGCGTCGTTGGTGATGTTGATCAGGAGGCGGGCGTGGTCGCTGCCGTCGGTGGCGCGACCGGGAAAGGCCGCCTCGTAGCAGATGAGCGGGCTGAAGGGCGGAATGCCGGGGGCGGCCAGGGTGCGCCGGCCGGGGCCCGCGCGGAAGTCGATCGTTCCCGTGGTCAGCTTCTTGAACCCGATCCGGCTCAGCACGGTACGAAACGGCAGGAACTCACCGAAGGGCACGAGATCCACCTTGTCGTAGCGATCGAGGACCTCGCCGCGCGAATCCAGCAGATAGAGGCTGTTGGTGAGGTCCGGACGACCGTCGATCTTGGCGTAGCGGTCGGCGCCGAATACCAGATAGGCTCCCTCGGGAATGGCCGAGGCCAGGGCTTCGCGCACTTCCGGCCGGTCGACCGCGTAGGGCACCGCACTTTCCGGCCAGACCACCAGATCGGGCAGGGGATCGGGCCAGTCCTGCCGGCTCAGGGCCAGATGGCGGCGGAACCAGGCGAGCTGCTTGTCGGGGTTCCATTTGTGGTGCTGGGCGATGTTGGCCTGCACCACCCGCACCCGTTTCGGCTCGGCCGGAACCGGCGCATCGCCGGCCAGCCGCCAGCTTCCCGCCGCCAGCAGGAGAAGCGGAAAGCCCAGCAGGGCGAGGGCCGGGATCCGGCGCTGCTCGCCATCCTCCAGCCACAGCACCAGGAGTGCTGCGGCGAACACGGTGAGCAGGCCGAGGCCGGTGGTGCCGATCCAGGCCACCGGCTGGAGGGTGGCGTCGCTGGCCGCCCAGACCACGGCGATCGGGTTCCAGGGAAAGCGCACCCCCCAGTCGCCACGCAGCAGTTCGCTGGCCGCCCACAGCAGGGCGAACAGCGCCGCGTGCAGCGGCGGCGAGAGGCCGCGCGTCCAATAGCCCAGGAGCGCGATCACCGCCGGACCGATGGCCAGGGTGCCGACCAGCAGGGCCACCGCCGGCACCGCGAAGATGCCGAAACGTTCGGCATCGGCGAAAAAGGCGATGCCTACCCAGTAGAGCCCGGCCAGGAAGAAGCCGACCCCGAACAGCCAGCCGCAGAGCAGGGCCTGCCGGCCGCTCGCGGCATGGCGGGAAAGATGGAGAAGGAGCGCCAGCCCCACCAGTCCGGGCAGGAAGAAGACCGGCGGCAGGGCGGAGGCCAGGAGCAGCCCGCCCGCGAGCGCGGACCACAGCGGATGTGCGGCCAGGAAGTGGCGCAGACCCGCCTCGCCCGGAACCGGCGGGCGGCTCACGCCGTCTCTCGCGGCTGTGCTTCGCCCCCGGGCAGAGGGCGGATCCGCACCCTTCGGATCCGCCTCGGATCGGCATCGAGGATCTCGAAGGCGATGCCGGCGGGATGCGGAATGACCTCGCCCTTCTCGGGAATCCGGTCGATCAGGGCGTAGATCAGGCCGCCCAGCGTGTCGACATCCTCGCGCTCTTCCTCGTCGAGAAGGGTCATGCCGAGATGTTCCTCCAGCTCCTCGAGATCCACCCGGGCGTCGGCCTCGATGGTGCCGTCCGGGCGGTCGACCAGCATCGGCGCGCTCGCCTGCTCGTGCTCGTCCTGCAGCTCGCCGACGATCTCCTCGCAGATGTCCTCGATGGTCACCAGCCCGTCGGTGCCGCCGAACTCGTCGACGACGATGGCCACATGCTGGTGGCTGCGGCGCATCTCCAGCAGCAGATCGAGGACCCGCATCGAGGGCGGGACGACCAGCACCGGCCGCACGATCTCCTCCAGCGAGAATTCCCTGCCGTTGCCCCAGAACGGCAGCAGGTCCTTGACGTGGATGATGCCCACCACATCGTCGAGGGTGCCGCGATAGACCACCAGCCGGCTGTGGCCGAAGCGCTGCATGGCGGCGATCACCTCGGCCAGGCTGGCGCGCACGTCGATGCCGGCGATATCGGCGCGCGGCACCATCACATCGTCGACCCGCAGCTCGCCGAAGGCCACGGCGTTGAGGAGCAGGGTGCGTTCCTCGGGGGGCAGCCGGCCGATGCTGCGCGATTCCGCCTCCTCGATCATGTCCTCGAGGGCTTCGCGCACATCCTCCTCGTCGCGTCCCGTGAGTTCACGGATGCGTCGCAGCAGCGATTCCATGAAGGAGGGCGCGTGGGTTTCGGCGCCGCGTCTGGGGCCCGCCTTCATGGTGCCGGCACCGCGTAGGGGTCGGGCAGGCCGAGCCGGGCCAGGATCCGCCGCTCCAGCGCTTCCATCACGAGCGCCTCGCGTTCCCGCTGATGGTCGTGGCCGAGCAGATGCAGCACCCCGTGCACCAGCAGATGGCCGAGATGGGCCTCGAGCGTCTTGCCCTGCCGTGCCGCCTCTTCCCGGACGGTCTCGAAGGCCAGCAGGATATCGCCGAGCAGAACCGGTATCGGCGCGGCCAGCGCCGGCCCCAGTTCGGCCGCGGTCAGGGCCGGGAAGGAGAGGACGTTGGTGGGGCGATCCCGGCCCCGGTAGCGGGCATTGAGCTCACGGATGCGGGCGTCGGAGGCGAGGGTGACGGAGATCTCGACCTCGCCACGGCGGTCCGGCAGTGCTTCGGCGAGGGCGCCTGTCACGCAGCGACGGCAGAAGGCCTCGATGTTTTCGAGGCGCTCCGGCCAGCGGGGATCCTCGATGCCCAGGTCGACCGTGCAGCTACTGTCGCTTTCCATCTGCGTTCACGCCGTTTCGTCGGCCGCACCCGCAGCCGGCGGGTCGGCGGCTGGCGCCGCGGCGTCCTGATCGTCGTAGGCCTTGATGATACGCGAAACCAGCGGATGGCGCACCACATCGGAGCGGTCGAAGGCGACCACCTCGACGGCCGACAGGCCGTGCAGGCGATCGACCGCATCGGCGAGGCCGGAGGTGGCCCCGCTCGGCAGATCGAGCTGGGTGGGATCGCCGGTGACCACCATCCGCCCGTTCTCGCCCAGCCGGGTGAGGAACATCTTCATCTGCGCCGGGGTCGTGTTCTGGGCCTCGTCGAGAATGACGAAGGCGTTGGCGAGCGTGCGGCCGCGCATGAAGGCGAGCGGGGCGATCTCGATCTGCCCGCTCTCGATACGGCTGGCGAGCTTGCCCTCGGGCAGCATGTCGTGCAGCGCGTCATAGACTCCCTCGCCCAACAGCTCCAGACAATCTTCAACCTGAAAAAGGGCCTCGAAC
>CAYYZI010000272.1:0-4734 GCA_964475675.1 uncultured Geminicoccaceae bacterium | reverse complement strand
CGGTCTTGATCTGGCCGCAGCCGGTGGCCACGGCGAGATCGGCGATGGTCGTGTCCTCGGTTTCGCCGGAGCGGTGCGAGATCACCGAGCGGTAACCGGCACGATCGGCGATGCCCACGGTCTCCAGGGTCTCGGTCAGAGTGCCGATCTGGTTGAGCTTGATGAGGATCGCGTTGGCGACACCGCGGGCGATGCCCTGGCGCAGGATCGCCGGATTGGTGACGAACACATCGTCGCCCACCAGCTGCACGCCGCCGCCGAGGCGGGCGGTGAGCAGGCCCCAGCCGTCCCAGTCCTGCTCGGCCATGCCGTCCTCGATGGAAACGATCGGGAAGCGGTCGCAGAGCCGGACGAAATAGTCGACCATGCCGGCGGCATCCAGCCGGCGTCCCTCGCCCTCGAGATTGTAGGTTCCATCATGGTAGAACTCGCTGGCCGCCGGGTCGAGCGCATAGAAGACATCCTCGCCGGGCCGGTAGCCTGCTCTTTCGACCGCCTGCTCGAGAAAGGACAGTGCCTCCTCGGCGTTCTTCAGATCGGGGGCGAAGCCGCCTTCGTCGCCGACATTGGTGTTGTGCCCGGCCTCCTTGAGGGCGGCCTTCAGCACATGGAAGATCTCGGCGCCCATCCTGAGCGCCTCGGCGAAGCTCGGCGCACCCGCGGGGACGATCATGAACTCCTGGAAGTCGATCGGATTGTCGGCATGGGCGCCGCCGTTGATGACGTTCATCATCGGCACCGGCAGGGTGCGGGCGCCGGCCCCGCCGAGATAGCGGTAGAGGGGCTGGCCGGTGGCCTGTGCCGCCGCCTTGGCGACGGCGAGGCTGACCCCGAGAATGGCGTTGGCGCCGAGCCGGCGCTTGGTGTCGGTGCCGTCGAGCGCGATCATCGTCCGGTCGAGCCCGATCTGGTCGACGGCAAAGCGGCCGAGCACGGCATCGGCGATCTCGCCGTTGACCGCTTCCACCGCCTGCCGCACGCCCTTGCCGCCGTAGCGCTTCGGGTCGCCGTCGCGCTTTTCCAGCGCCTCGCGCGATCCGGTCGAGGCGCCGGAGGGCACCGCGGCACGGCCGAAGGCGCCGCCGGCCAGCCGCACATCCACCTCCACCGTCGGATTACCGCGGCTGTCCAGAATCTCGCGGCCGCGCACGGCAACGATCTCGGTTTCCTCGATCAGCATCTGCAAGACTCCCTGATCCTCGCCGGCATGCTAGTCCAGTTGCGGCAGCGGACGCGCCTTGGCCAGCGCGTCGAAGGCCATCAGATCCTCGAGCACCCCGCGCAGCGCCGCCAGCGGCACCATGTTGGGGCCGTCGCTCAGCGCCTCCTCGGGGCGGTAGTGCGTCTCGATGAACACCCCGGCGACACCCAGCGCCACCGCCGCCCGCGCCAGCACCGGCACGAACGCCCGCTGGCCGCCGCTCCGGCCGCCCAGCCCACCCGGCTGCTGCACCGAATGGGTGGCATCGAAGATGACCGGCCAGCCGCTGCGGGCGAGCTCCGGCAGCGCCCGCATGTCGGACACCAGGGTATTGTAGCCGAAGCTCGTACCGCGCTCGCAGACCAGGATCCGCTGGGCGCCGAACCCTTCGAGCTTGGCCACCACATTGTGCATGTCCCAGGGAGCCAGGAACTGGCCCTTCTTGACGTTGATGGCCCGGCCGGTGCGCGCCGCCGCCGCCAGCAGGTCGGTCTGGCGGCAGAGGAATGCCGGAATCTGCAGCACATCCACCGCCTCGGCCACCGGCGCGCATTGCCAGCTCTCGTGCACATCGGTGAGCACCGGGCAGCCGAAGCGCTCGCGCACCTCGGCGAGGATCGCCACCCCTTCCTCGAGACCGATGCCCCGCGGGCTGTCGAGACTGGTGCGGTTGGCCTTGTCGAAGGAGCTCTTGAACAGGAGCGGAATGCCCAGCTCGCCGGCCAGCGTCACCAGCTCGCCGGCCATGAACAGGGCATGATCGCGGCTTTCGATGGCGCAGGGTCCGGCGATCAGTACCAGCGGGCGGCGGTTGGCGATCTCGACATCACCGACGCGTACCAGACGTTCCGGACGCGTTTCGGACATCATACCAGCCTCGACTGTTCGAGAGCGGCGCCGATGAAGGCGGCGAACAGGGGGTGCGGCGCGAAGGGCCGCGATTTCAGCTCGGGGTGGAACTGCACGCCGATGAACCAGGGATGGGAGGGCAGCTCGATGATCTCCGGCAGGCGCCCGTCCGGCGACATGCCGGAAAAGCGCAGCCCCGCCTCCTCCAGTATCGGCTTGTAGTTGATGTTGACCTCGTAGCGATGCCGGTGGCGCTCGCTGATCTCGCGCAAGCCGTAGATTTCGTGCACCAGACTGCCGGGCTCCAGCAGGCAGGGATAGGCGCCGAGCCGCATGGTCCCGCCCAGATCGTCCTCGGCCCGCCGGCGCAGCAGCTCCCCCTCCTTCTCCCATTCGGTCAGGAGACCGACGACGGGATGGCGGCAGGGACCGAACTCGGTCGAGCTCGCTCCTTCGAGGCCGGCGAGGTTGCGCGCCACCTCGATGCAGGCGAGCTGCATGCCGAAGCAGATGCCGAGAAAGGGCAGGCCCTTTTCGCGGGCATAGGTTACCGCCGCGATCTTGCCCTCGGCGCCGCGCTCGCCGAAGCCGCCCGGCACCAGCACCGCATTGACATCCTGCAGACGGTCGTCGGGCACCTCGCCGGCGAAGGCCTCGGCGTCGATCCATTCGAGATTGACCCGTACCCGGTTGGCGATGCCGCCGTGGGTCAGCGCCTCGTAGAGCGATTTATAGGCGTCGATCAGGCCGGTGTACTTGCCGACGATGGCCACCGTCACCTCGCCCTCGGGCTTTCGGACCCGCTCGACGATCTCCTCCCAGGTGGCGAGATCGGGGGCCGGCGCGCCGTCGATGCCCAGGGACTGCAGCAGGACATCGTCGAGCCCCGCCTCGTGATAGCGGATCGGCACTTCGTAGATGGTCTTGCAGTCGATCGCCGGAATCACCGCATCCTCGCGCACGCTGCACTGCAGCGAGATCTTGCGGCGGGCTTCCGGCGGGATCGGCCGGTCGGAGCGGCACAGCAGCGCATCGGGCTGGATGCCGATGGCCCGGAGCTCGCGCACCGAATGCTGGGTGGGCTTGGTCTTGAGCTCGCCGGCGGAGGCGATGTAGGGCACCAGGGTCACATGGATGTAGGCGCAATGGCCGCGCGGCAGCTCGTTGCCGAGCTGGCGGATGGCCTCGAGGAAGGGCAGCCCCTCGATATCCCCCACCGTGCCGCCGATTTCGCAGATGACGATGTCCGCATCGCCGGCATCGTTGACGATGAATTCCTTTATGGCGTTGGTGACGTGGGGGATCACCTGGACCGTGGCGCCGAGATAGTCGCCGCGGCGCTCGCGGGTGATCACCGTCCAGTAGATGCGCCCCGAGGAAACGCTGTCGCTGCCGCGCGCCGGCACCCCGGTGAAGCGCTCGTAATGGCCGAGATCGAGATCGGTCTCGGCGCCGTCCTCGGTGACGTACACCTCGCCATGCTGGTACGGCGACATGGTCCCGGGATCGACATTGAGATAGGGATCGAGCTTGCGCAGCCGCACCTTGTAGCCGCGGGTCTGCAAGAGGGCGCCGAGAGCCGCCGCCGCGAGCCCCTTGCCGAGGGAGCTCACGACACCGCCGGTGATAAAGACGTACCGTGCCATCAATCGCTATTGTCTACACATGCGCGCCGTCGAGGCCAAGGCGCAGCCGGCCTGCGCCGCCATCGCGACCGCGGGAATGTCACTGGGGAACCGGGGCGCTGGGCACGCCGGGCGTCTCGGGCTGCGGCGCCGGCGCCGGCGCCGTCGTCGCCGGCTGCTCGAGAACGATCGGCGCCCGGGTGGCGTTGCCGGCGAGGATCGCCAGGGTCAGGCTGGTGACGATGAAGCTGGCCGCTAGGATGGCGGTGGTGCGGGTCAGCAGATTGGCCGCACCGCGGCCGCTCGTCAGCCCGCCGAAGGTGCCGCCGCCGATGCCGAGCCCGCCGCCTTCGCTGCGCTGGATCAGGATCACCCCGACCAGAGCGATGGCGATGAACAGATGGATGACGAGAACGACTGTAGCCATGTTTCGATCACCTTGAGCGAGGAGCGGGCGGGCGCTTCAGGCACCGCCGCCGGATGTGTAGATGCGCCAGAACTCCTCGGCATTGAGACTGGCACCGCCGACCAGCACCCCGTCGACCTCGGGCTGGGCCATGATATCGGCGGCGTTGGCGGCCTTGACCGAACCGCCGTAGAGAAGAGCCATCTGCGCGCCATCGGCGAGACGGGCGACGAGCTGGCGCCGCAGCCAGGCATGGGTTTCGCGGATATCCTCGATCGAGGGGGTCCGCCCGGTGCCGATCGCCCAGACCGGTTCGTAGGCGATCAGCAGGGTCTCGGCCGTGGCACCGTCCGGCAGCGAGCCGTCGAGCTGCCGGGTCAGCACCTCGAAGCGCCGTCCGGCCAGCCATTCCTCTTCGGTCTCGCCGATACACAGCACCGCCAGAAGACCGCTCTCGATCGCCGCCCGCGCCTTGCGGCACACGAAATCGTCGCTTTCCCCGAGCCCGTGACGGCGCTCGGAATGGCCGACGATAACCGCCCGCGCGCCGGCATCCTTGAGCATCGGCGCGCTGATGCAGCCGGTATAGGGCCCCTCGGGCTTGTCGTGACAGTCCTGGCCTCCCACCATCAGGGCGGTGTCGGCGACCCGTT
>CAYYZI010000271.1:0-4738 GCA_964475675.1 uncultured Geminicoccaceae bacterium | reverse complement strand
GTGCGCGCCCGGCTCGAGAAATGGCTGGCGCGGATGGGCAACCCGCGGCTCGAGGTGGGCGAGGTCAAGGAAGTGGACGAGGACACGATCGTCGCCGACATCGTGACCAAGGAAGGCAAGGTCGTGGTCGATCGCTTCCGCATCAACCGCCACACCGGCGCCATGGAACGGGTCGGCTGAGCCACCGGGCGCGGTAGCAATCCGGGGGTGGCGCCGGCACCGCGGAGGGTCGGTGCCGCCCCCGCCTGTTTCATTCTTTTCCCAGGGAAATGCCATGGCCAAAAAGGGCTCAGGATCCTCCGGCAGGCGGGGGCTGGTACTCGGCGCCGTCGTGGTGCTGGCTCTCGCCACCTTCGGGATCAGCCGCTGGTGGGACGCGGGCAGCCGCGCCGGACTGGTGGATGTCAAGGTTCCCGCGCTCTCCGAGCTCGCCCGCAAGGGTGAGCAGGCGTTCGCGGCCAACTGTGCGCGCTGCCACGGGCAGAACGGCGCCGGTACCGACAAGGGGCCGCCGCTGATCTTCGACACCTACAATCCCGGCCATCACGCGGATGCCGCCTTCGTCTCGGCGGCGCGCTTCGGCGTGCAGCAGCATCACTGGCGCTTCGGCAACATGCCGCCGCAGCCGCAGGTCACCGACGCGGATCTGGTGGCCATCATCCGTTATGTCCGCGAGCTTCAGGAAGCCAACGGAATCTTCTACAAGCCACACATCATGAACTGAGTGCGGCGCCGCCGCATCGACCATCCGAACGGAGGAACACGCTATGGCCTACAGCATGGACAAGACCGTTTCCGGCAGCAGTTTCGAGGAGGTCGTCGCCCGCACCCGCGAAGCCCTGCAGGCGGAGGGTTTCGGCGTTCTCACCGAGATCGACGTCAAGACCACGCTCAAGAAGAAGCTCGATGTCGACGTCGCGCCCTACCTGATCCTCGGCGCCTGCAATCCGCCGCTGGCGCACAAGGTGCTGGAGCTTGAGCCCAGGATCGGCGTGCTGCTGCCCTGCAATGTGGTGGTACGCGAGCTCGGCGACGGCAAGATCGAGGTCTCGGCGATGGATCCGGCGGCGGCCATGCAGGTGGTGGAGAATCCGGCGGTCCACGAGGTGGCGGCCGAGGTGCGCGACCGGCTGGCCCGGGTCATGGCGGCGATCTGAGGCCGGTCATGCGCATTCCACCGCGGCCGGTAACCCGTTGCCCTTGGTATCTGCGACCGTTTTTCTGGAACCAGAAGCGCAAATACGGCGAGGTTCTGCAGGCGGCGCTGCTGTGGGCGCGGGCGCCGCGGCTGTTTCTCGGTGTGGCATTTCTCTACGGGATGATCGATCGGCGTTCCTCGCCGATCGATCCCCCGCTGCGCTCCCTGCTCACCGTGCGCATCTCGCAGATCAACCACTGCCCGTTCTGCGTCGACATCAATTCCATGACGCTCCTCAAGCGCGGGGTCTCGGAGGAAAAGGTACATGCGCTCGCCGACTGGCGGCAAAGCGATCTGTTCGACCAGCGCGAGCGGGCGGCGCTGGCCTATGCCGAGGCGGTCACCGTCACCGAGGCGGAGGTCACCGATGAAATCTTCGCGGCCCTGCGCCGGCATTTCGATGACGACGCCATCGTCGAGCTGACCGGCCTCATCGCTTTCCAGAACCTTTCGAGCAAGTTCAATGCGGCGCTCGATGTGGCGCCGCAGGGCTTCTGCCGGCTGCCGCCCGCCCCCGAGCCCGCGGCAGCAGCGGAAAAGGCACATCGGGTCCCTTGAGCTTCCAGTTACTGGAATGACCATATCAGGCTCGACTGTGGTAATGGAGAGGCTCGGCACGGCCCGGGCAGGCATCGGACAACCGCCAATGCAACATGCGTCGACCAGCGACCGGAACAGACACGGGAAGAAGCGGAACACACCGCTTCGCCTGCTGCTGGCCGTGGCGACGCTTCTGCTCTTCGCCCTGGCCGCGCTGCCGGGTGGAGATTTCTCCGCCGCCAGCGTGGTGCTGCCGGAGACCCTCGCGGACAGCCATCAGCATGCGCCGCAACCGGCACCGGTCGGCGAAGCCGACGAATGTGCCGCGCATCTGGCGGTCTGCGGCGCCATCCTGAGCGTCGCCCCGACCGCCGCCCAATCCCGCCTGTCGAGGCCTGCGGGCGGCTGGATGGTCACCATCCCCGGCTCCGGTCTGACGCCGGAGCACAACCCGCCTCCTCCCAAGCTCCTCTCCTGAGACGTGCCGCCCGTTCGCGGGCGGCGGTCCCGAAGCGAACGCAGTCCCATCCGGCCGGCGGAACCCCGTCGGCGGTGGCAGTCGCAGGAGTGGAGCCATGGACACTTTCCTCACAGTTCTCGTCTGGGGTGGCGCCCTCTTCCTCATGATGCGTCTCGGCCATTCGCGGCCGGGGAAAAGCGGCCAGGGTGACAGCCGTCAGCCGGCGGTCGCGGACAGCAGGACCGCCGCCGAAACCGGTGATCTGCGCTGGCTGCCGCCGGAGGAGGAGGTGGATCCGATCTGCGGCCGCACGGTGCGGACGGCGACCGCCAAGACCAGCGTGAGAAACGGCTGGGTCTACTATTTCTGCTCGTCGGCCTGCCGCGAAACCTTCGAGGCCGGCCCATCGGCGGCGCCGGTCGACAGCCGGCCGCCAGCGGCGGTGACGGAGGCCTCCCATGTCTAGCACCGCTGCCATGGGCCGGGCTGCCGCCATGGAATCCCGGGGCACGCCGCGCATCCCGCTGCTCGCTACCGGTCTCGCCCTGGGCAGCTTTCTGGCCGTCACCTTCGTCCTGTGCGTGGCCTTCGACCTGCTGTTTCCCGAGCTCGCCATGTATCCGAGCTGGGCCCGGCTGCTGCCCGGTTTCGTCTGGCTGAGCTGGCCGAGCTTCCTGCTCGGTCTGGTGGAGAGCTTCGCCTACGGCTTCTACGTCGCCCTGGTATTCGGACCCCTTTTCAACTTCTTCGCGAGGCGCTGGTCGTGAGCACGAGTCCCAAGGGCCCGGTTCTGCCGGAGATCGACCCCTTCTCCATGATTCCCTATGCGCAGGACCTGTTCGTACGAACCGTCCTGTTCTGGGATACCCTGCGGGAACGGGCCAACATCATGATCGCCCACGAGCGGGCCGGCAAACCGCCTCTGCTCGACTTCGACTATGAGATGATTCTCGATGCGCGCCGCTTCGAGCAGCCGGCCAACTATGCGCTGCTCTACATCACGCGCATCGACGATCGCTGCATCGAGGACTGTCTCGATGCGGAGAAGGCGCCGGTCATCGTGGTCGATCCCCGCGCCGGTCACGGGCCCGGAATCGGCGGCTTCAAACGCGATTCGGAGGTGGGCGTCGCCCTCCACGAGGGGCATCCGGTCTATTTCGTGGTGTTCTTCCCCGAGCCCTGTCCGGGCCAGACCCTGGCCGATGTGCACCATGCCTTGCGCCGCTTCGTCGAGGAAGTGGCGCGCCGCCATCCGGGTCACCCGCCGGTGCTCTATGGCAACTGCCAGGCCGGCTGGGCGGTGACCCTGCTGTCGGCGGACTGCGAGGGGGTGCTGGGACCGGCGGTGCTCAACGGCTCGCCGCTGTCCTACTGGGCCGACGAGGACCATCCCAATGTCATGCGTTCGATGGGCGGCCTCGCCGGCGGCGCCTGGCTGCCGCATTTTCTGGGCGATCTCGGGGACGGCCGTTTCGACGGCGCCTGGCTGGTGCAGAACTTCGAGAACCTCAAGCCGGAAAAGGCGATCTTCGAGAAATACGCCAACCTGTTCCACAACATCGACAGTGAACGTGACCGTTTTCTCGAGTTCGAGCGCTGGTGGAACGGCTACTATTTCCTCAGCCGCGAGGAAATCACCGCCATCGTCGAGAACCTGTTCATCGGCAACAAGCTGGAACGCGGCGAGTTCCGCATCTGCGACGGCTGCACCGTCGATCTCACCCGGATCCGCAACCCGCTCGTCATCTTCGCCTCCTACGGCGACAACATCACCCCGCCCTATCAGGCCCTGGGCTGGATCCCGGCGGTCTACGAATCGACCGAGGCGCTGGTCGCCGCCGGACAGCGCATCGTCTATCTGATCAACCCCCATGTCGGCCATCTCGGCATCTTCGTCTCGGCCAAGGTGGCGCGTCTCGAACACCGGGCGATCCTCGAGCAGCTCGAGGAGATCACCGCCCTGCCGCCCGGGCTCTACGAGATGAAGATCGACAATCCGACCGGCGACCCGGACTGCCGGCGTCCACAATATACGGTGCGCTTCGAGCCCCGGCGGGTGGAGGAGCTGCATTTCCGTCCGGGCGGCGAGACCTTCGAACGGGTGCGCGAGGTCTCCGAGACCAATGCTGCCTTCTACCGCAACTTCGTGAGCCCCTGGGTGCAGATGGCGGCGAGTCCCTTCTCGGCGGCGATGCTGGAGTGGATGCACCCCATGCGCACCAGCCGCTACCTGTTCTCCGAAACCTTCAATCCCTGGATGCGGGGCGTGGCGATGCTCGCCGAGATGGTACGCGCCAACCGCGAGCCGCTGCCCGCGGATCATCCCCTGATGCTCCGGGAACGGGAGGCGATCGCCGCCGGTTCGGAGATGATCGCCCGCGGGCGGGAGCTGCGCGATGCGGCCTGCCAGCAGACCTTCGAGATGATCTACGGAGTACCGCGAACGGCTCCCGAGAAGATCTCCGAAGAGGCCCGCGAAGAGGCGAAGCCTGGGCCCGAAGAGCCGGCCCCGACCGCGAAGCCCGCGGAATCGGAGAGGG
>CAYYZI010000270.1:0-4739 GCA_964475675.1 uncultured Geminicoccaceae bacterium | reverse complement strand
ATCGCCATGGCCATGCTCTACATCTTCCCGGGCATCGCCCTCTATCTGCCCCAGCTCATTTACGGAAAGTGAGGATGATGCGCGGATGACCGCTTCCGATCTGCTGGAGGTGCCGGCCCGGCAGCTCGCGGCCTGGATCGCCGAGGGCAAGGTCGGGCTGGCCGAATACACCGAGGCCTGTCTGGCGCGCATCGAGGCGCGCGAGCCCGAGGTCCGGGCCTGGGCGTTCCACGATCCCGACCATGTGCGGCGGCAGCTCGAGGCACGGGAATTCGAGCGGCGCCTCGGTCGCCCGAAGGGGGCGCTGTTCGGCCTGCCGGTGGGCCTCAAGGACATCTTCGATACCGAGGACATGCCCACCGAATACGGCGCCACTTTCCATGCCGGCCGCCGGCCCACCGAGGATTCCTGGGTGGCGCGGCGGTTGCGGGCCGCCGGTGCCATCCTGATGGGCAAGACGGTGACCACCGAGATGGCCTGCATGACCCCCGGGCCGACCCGCAATCCGCTGAACCCGGAACGGACCCCCGGAGGCTCCTCGATGGGCTCGGCAGCGGCGGTGGCCGATCGCATGGTGCCGCTGGCGGTGGGCTCCCAGACCGCGGGCTCGGTGATCCGTCCCGCCTCCTTCTGCGGGGTCTACGGGTTCAAGCCCAGCCATGGCCTGATCCCGCGCACGGGCTGCCTGCTGCAATCGGAGCTGCTCGACCATGTCGGGGTGTTCGCCCGCTCGCTCGAGGATCTGGCCTTTTTCGCCGAGGTCCTGATCGGCGACGATCGCGGCGACCCGGCGACCCGACCGAGAGCCCCCCTGCGCATGCCCGAGATCGCCATGAGCGAGCCGCCCATGGCCCCCAAGCTGGCATTGGTGGCAGGGCCCGGCTGGGAGCGCCTCGAGCCCTATGTGCGCGAGGGGTTCGCCGAGCTCGCGGAAACCCTGGGCGAGCATCTGATGGCGGTGGAGCTGGCCTCGCCCTTCGAGCAGGCGGTGCCGGCCCACCGCAGCCTGTGGACCGGCGATCTGTCCTGGCATTTCCGCCGCGAATACGATGCCGGTCCGGGGGCAATCAGCGACCATCTGCGGGGGCTGATCGAGGAAGGGCACGGGGTGACGGCGCGCCGCCATCACGAGGCGCGGCATCTGCGTCATGCCTGCCGCGACATCCTCGAGGCGCTGTTCGTCGATTTCGATGCCATCGTCACCCCGGCAGCCTTGGGCGAGGCACCGGGGCCGGAGACCACCGGCGATCCGATCTGCTGCACGCCCTGGACCTTCGCCGGCGTGCCGGCGGTAACCCTGCCGCTCCTCGAGGGGCCGAACGGCCTGCCGGTGGGGGTGCAGCTGGTGGGCGCCTTCGGTGACGATGCGCGGCTGCTGCGCACCGCAGCCTGGCTGGAACGGTATCTGACCCGGGAGGAAGAGGGATGAGCAGTGGGCAGGTCGCAGGCGTGTTCGCGACCCTCATCATGGTCGTCTATGTGGGCTTTCTGAGCTTCAAGGTGTGGGAGCTGCCGCTGGCCATCATCGTCATCGCGACGATTGTCATGGCCGCCATCGATCTCTGGCAGACCGAGTTCGAGCGCCGCGAGGAAAGCCGCCGCAGCTAGGCCGCCACAGCTAGGGCCGGGAAGCCGGCCCCGGCACGCGCTCAGAGATAGCCTTCCTCGACCAGCTTCTGGGCGATCTGGACGGCGTTGAGGGCCGCACCCTTCCGAAGATTGTCGGCCACCACCCACATCGCCAGGCCGTGCGGCACGGTCGGATCCTCGCGCAGCCGCGAGACGAACACGGCATATTCGCCAACGCATTCCACCGGCGTCACATATTCCCCTTCCGCAGGCCGATCGACCACCAGCAGCCCCTCGAACTCGGCCATCGCCTCGCGCGCCTGACCGACGCTGATCGGCTCCTCGAACTCCACATGCACCGCCTCGGCATGGCCGACGAACACCGGCACCCGCACGCAGCTCGCCACCACCTCGATGCCCTGATCGAGGATCTTCTTGGTCTCCACGCGCATCTTCCATTCTTCCTTGGTGGAGCCGTCCTCGAGGAAGCGGTCGATATGAGGGATGACGTTGAAGGCGATCTGCTTGGGAAAGACCACGGGCTCGGGCTTCTGGTTCATGTAGATGCCCTTGGTCTGGTCGAACAGCTCGTCCATCGCCTGCTGCCCGGCGCCGCTCACCGACTGGTATGTCGCCACCACCACCCGGCGGATGCGGGCGATGTCGTGCAGCGGCTTGAGGGCCACCACCATCTGGATGGTGGAACAGTTGGGGTTGGCGATGATGTTGCGGGCGCGGAAGCCCTCCAGGGCCTCGGGATTGACCTCCGGCACCACCAGCGGCACTTCGGGCTCCATGCGGAAGGTGGAGCTGTTGTCGATCACCACGCAGCCGGCCGCCGCCGCCCGCGGCGCATGGCGCGCGGAGATCTCGCCGCCCGCCGAAAACAGGGCGATATCGATGCCCTCGAAGTCGAAGCTCTCCAGATCCTGGACGGTGAGGCGGATATCGTCGCCGAACGCCACCTCCTTGCCCACCGAGCGCTCGGAGGCGACGGCATGGACCTCGTCCACCGGGAACCCGGTCTCGTGCAGGATCTGCAGCATCTCGCCGCCGACCGCGCCGGTGGCGCCCACCACCGCGACATTGTAGCTCATCGCTCCGTCCTTCCGCGATAGGATGCGTCTCGGCCCGGCTCAGGCCACCGAGGCGTCCAGTTCGGCCAGCAGCCGGTCGCCCATCTCGTCGGTGCCGATGGTGGTGGCTCCGGGCTGGGCGATGTCCGGGGTGCGGTAGCCCTTCTCCAGCACCCTGGCCACCGCCTGCTCGACGCGCTCGGCCTCCCCGGCGAGGTTCAGCGAATAGCGCAGCAGCATGGCGAAGCTCAGGATGCAGGCGAGCGGATTTGCCTTGCCCTGGCCCGCGATGTCCGGGGCACTGCCGTGGACCGGCTCGTAGAGGGCCTTGCGCCTGCCGTCGGCGCCGGGCGCGCCGAGCGAGGCCGAGGGCAGCATGCCCAGCGACCCCGTCAGCATGGCGGCGGCATCGGACAGGAGATCCCCGAACAGATTGTCGGTGACGATGACATCGAACTGCTTGGGCCGGCGCACGAGCTGCATGGCGCAGTTGTCGGCATACATGTGGGAAAGCTCGACATCCGGAAACTCGGCATCGTGCACCTGCTGCACGACCTGCCGCCAGAGCACGCCCGTGTACATCACATTGGCCTTCTCGACCGAGGTCACCCGGCCCTGGCGCTGGCGGGCGAGCTCGAAGGCGACCCTGGCGATGCGGCGGATCTCGGGGCTGGTATAGACCTGCGTGTCGACCGCTCGCTTCTCACCGTCGGGCAGCTCCTCGATGCCGCGCGGCTCGCCGAAATAGACCCCGCCGGTGAGCTCCCGGAGGATGAGGATGTCGAGTCCCTCCACGAGCTCGCGCTTGAGGCTCGAGGCCTCGGCCAGGGCCGGAAAGACCATCGCCGGCCGCAGATTGGCGAACAGGCCGAGCTCCTTGCGAAGCCGCAGGAGGCCCCGCTCGGGTTTCTTCTCGAAGGGCAGGGCATCGTATTGCGGGCCGCCCACCGCCCCGAACATCACGGTGCCGATGCGCTTCGCCTTATCCAGCGTTTCCTCGGTGAGCGGCGTGCCGTAGCGGTCATAGGCGGCGCCGCCGACCAGATCCTCCTCGATGCCGATCTCGATCTGGCGGGCGGCCAGCCAGCCGATCACCCGCTTGACCTGCTCCATGATCTCCGGGCCGATCCCGTCTCCCGGCAGAAAGAGTATGGTCCCCGCCTGGGCCATGATGGGCTTCCTTCCTCGATGAATCGGTGATGCCGGCCCGGGCCCTCAGGCGGCCGGGCGGAAGAGCCAGGGCTGCTCGCGCCGCAGGCGCTCCTCGAAAGCGGCGATCTTCTCGGCCTTCTGCAGCGTCAGGCCGATATCGTCGAGCCCCTCGAGGAGGCAATGCCGCTTGAAGGGATCGACCTCGAAGCGCACCGGCGCGTTGCCGCTGGGGCGGAAAATCACCTGCTGTTCGAGATCGATGGTGAAGACCGGATTTTGGGCATGCTCCGCCTCGGCCATCAGTGCATCGACGGTTTCCCGCGGCAGCACGATGGGAAGGATCCCGTTCTTGAAGCAGTTGCTGAAGAAGATATCGGCAAAGGACGGGGCGATGATGCAGCGGATGCCGTAATCGAGCAGCGCCCAAGGGGCATGTTCGCGGGAGCTGCCGCAGCCGAAATTCTCGCCGGTGATCAGGATCCTGGCATGACGCCAGGGCTCGCGGTTGAGGATGAAATCGGGGTTCTCGCTGCCATCCTCGCGGTAGCGCAGGGTCTCGAACAGCCCCACGCCGAGGCCGGTGCGCTTGATGGTCTTGAGCCAGTGGGCGGGGATGATCTTGTCGGTGTCGACATTGACCATCGGCAGCGGTGCGGCGATGCCTTCGAGCTTGGTGAACGGTTCCAAGGCGGGCCTCCCTCAGAGGAACTTGCGGACGTCGGCGAAGCGGCCCTCGATGGCCGCGGCGGCGGCCATCGCCGGGCTCACCAGATGGGTGCGCCCACCCTTGCCCTGGCGTCCTTCGAAATTGCGGTTGCTGGTCGAGGCGCAGCGCTCGCCGGGCGACAGCTTGTCCGGGTTCATGGCCAGACACATCGAGCAGCCGGGCTCGCGCCATTCGAAGCCGGCCTCGACGAGGATGCGGTCGATCCCCTCCTCCTC
>CAYYZI010000269.1:0-4751 GCA_964475675.1 uncultured Geminicoccaceae bacterium | reverse complement strand
CCTTTCGCGCCAATGCCGCGGATTCCCTTCGCGTCAGGCGGTTCAGGGTCATCACCTGGACCTGGGACAGACCGACCCAGGAGGGCGTGAATTCGGGTCGATAGGTTGCCAGCAGCATGAAGGCGCGGTCGTGCCGCAGCGCCATCAGCAGGTCGAGGAATTCCAGTGTGGTCGGATCGCTCCAGTGGAGATCCTCGAACACCAGCAGGGGCCGGCGCCCGCTCGCGGGCTCGAGGAAAAGATCGAGCAGCACCCGAAAGGTACGCTGCCTGCGGAGCTCGGGGCTCGTGTCGCGGAGCGGGTCCGGATCGCCGACCGCCAGGCCGAGCAGATCGGCGATCAGTAGAGGCGCATGGTCGATATCGCATGCTGTCTCGACCAGCAGCGCCTCGATCTTCTCCCGCCGTCGCCGGTCCGGATCCGTCGACAGGATGCCGGCGCGTGTCTCGATCCCGACGAGAAGCGGATAGAGTGCGCTGCTCCTCCGATAGGGCGAGCATTGGAAGAAATGGCGTGAACAGGACCCGTGGTCGGCGACGGTTTCGCAGAACGTCCGGGCGAGCCGTGATTTGCCGATGCCGGGCTCGCCCGACACGAGAACGATCTGCGACTCGCCCGCTTCCGTTCGCTGCCAGTAACGGCGCAGCCGTTCCATCTCGTCCTCGCGCCCGACGAAGCCGGTGAGCGCCCCCGGCCGGACCGCCTCGAAACGGCTCCGTGTCTCCGATCTGCCGACGACCCGGTAGATCATGGTCGCCTCCGCGGCACCGTCGAGCCGCCTCGCCCCCAGTTCCTCGCACAGGAACAGGCCACCGAGCAGAGCACGGGTCCGCGCGCACAGCACGACCTCGCCCGGCGCCGCGAGCAGCTGCAGACGACGCGCCAAGGTCGGCGCCTGTCCGACGATCGCCCCGGTGCGGTTCCCGCCCCCGCCTGTAGGGTGTGCGTCGACTACCACCCGGCCGGTGGCAATGCCGACGGCGATGCCGAGCGGCGGCCCTCCGGCGATGTTCTGCGCGCCGACCGCCCTCACCAGTGCCAATGCCCCGCGTACGGCGCGTTCCGCGTCGTCGTCATGGGCCAGCGGAAAGCCGAAATAGACGCGGATGCCACCATCCACCACGGCTTCGACATGCCCGTCGAAAGGCCTCACGGCCTCCGAGCAGACCCCGAGGATGCCGTCGGCGAGCTCGCTGTAGAGCTCGGGGTCGCCACCGCCCGGAGCCGCTGCCGGGCCGCGAAGATCGGCGTAGAGTACCGAGAGCTGCCGCCGCTCGTTGTTCGAGAGGCCGGCTTCTGTGCGGGGTCGATCCGGCGGGGAAGGCCCCGGGGCGAGCGTGGGGCCGGCCGCATCCGCCGGCGGCTGCCGACCTCCCCGCCCGGCGGCCTCGCGCCTGATCTGCTCGACGAGCCGCACCGTTTCCGGTTCCGGGGCGACGCCGAGCTCCCGTTCGAGCACCGCCGCGAGCGCGACATATTCGCGGATTGCCCGGGTACGGTGTCCCGCCCGGGCATAGGCCGAGATCAGGAGCCGGCGGCTGCTCTCGCGCAGGGGATCGAGAGCGACCAGCCGTTTCGCGGATTCGAGCGCACGCGAGCGCTGCTGGCACGCCAACTGTTCGACGACGAGCGCCTGCCAGACCTCGCAGGCGATCTCGCGTAGCCGGATTCGCTGCTGCTCCAGCCACTCCTCGAAACGCTCCGTCCGAACGAGGGTTCCGGCCAGCAGTTCCCCGCGATAGAGCGCCGCCGCCTCCTCTGGCCGCCCGCTGCGTGCCGCGTGCAGGAACGCCGTCGTGTCGATCCGCAGCGTGGCGGGATCGAGCGCGACCCATCGTCCCTCGAGCCGCAGTACCGGCTCCGACTGTCCGGCGAACAGCTTGCGCAGCCCGTGGAGAGACTGCCGCAGGCTCTGTCGCGACTGCGCCTCGTAACGGTCGCCCCAGAGCAGGTCGGCCAGCTCTTCCCGGGCGACCGGACGGTCGACGCTCGCCGCCAGATAGCAGAGCAGCGCCCGCTGCTTGCGGCTGGTGACCGCGACCTCGCTCCCGTGAGGGTCGCTCAGCGTGAACCGACCCAGCAGTCGGAGGGAAAATCCCCGCATCTCGAGGCGCCAGGAAATGACCAACAAGAATTCACAATACCTGCGGACCGCGGAGCGGGCAAGCCGCCCGACAGGATGCCTCTCGCCGGGCCCGCCGTCCGGCCGGGCGACGGCGTGGCCGGCAGCGGCGACGCACGCTTCCCGCCTCCCATCCGGCGATCCGGTTTTTGACGCCGTTTTCACGCCGGAAGCGGACCCCGGCAACGCGGCTTTGACGGCCCCCATGCTGCAATGCGGGCGCTCGGACCGGTGCGGACCGGGTGACCCGGTCCGCCAGACAATGGAGACCGTCGATGCTCGACATACCCGTGCGGGCGACAGGCCGCGAGATGGCTGCGGTCGCCGATCCCATTCCGGTGGTGGCCCTGCATTGCTCCGGGGCTTCCGGTCGGCAGTGGCGGCGATTGGGCGAGGTACTGGGACGGCGCTTCCGGCTCGAGGCGCCGGATCTCTGGGGCTGCGGCGGGCGCGCCGGCTGGCCCGGGCGGGCGGCCCACTCGCTGGCGGGCGAGGCCGCGTCGCTGTTGCGCATGATCGATGTGATGGACGAACCGGTCCATCTGGTGGGGCATTCCTTTGGCGGCGGCGTCGCCCTGCACATCGCCCGCCACCGGCCCGAGCGCATCGCCAGCCTCAGCCTCGTGGAGCCCACCGCGTTCCATCTGCTGCGCAGCGGCGATGCCGCCGATACCGCCCTGTTCGACGAGATCTCCACGGTCGCCGAGGATGTGCGGGAGGCCATCCTGAGCGGTGCCTACCGCGCCGGCATGAAACGCTTCGTCGACTACTGGAACGGGCCGGGGGCGTGGCAGGCCATGCCGCCCGAGCTGCGCGACCGGCTGGTGCCGGGGCTGTTCAAGACCACCCTCGATTTCCGCGCCCTGTTCGAGGAGCCGGCCAGGATCGCCGACTATGCCCGGTTGCCCATCCCGACACTGATCCTCGGGGGCACGCGCTCGCCGCGCCCGGCCCGGAGAGTGGCCGACATCCTGCACCGCAACCTGCCGAACGGTCGGCTGGAGGTCGTCGCCGATGCCGGCCACATGATGCCTTTGACGCATGCCGACCGCGTCGCCCGGCTGATCTGCGAGCATATCGAGGGCAGCATCGGCGCCCATTGGAAGGCGGCCTGAACCATGGCTGCCACCGGCGCTGCCGGCGGGCGGGCGAGCGGGCCGGAGACCGGCACGGCGGGGCGGCGCCCGCGCGACCGCCGTCTCCGCATCGAGCGGCTGGGGCCGGGCGATCTCGGCGCCATCCGTGCGCATTACGCCGCGCTGGACCCGGCCGGCCTGTGCGCGCGGTTTCGCATGGGCTTCGACGCGGAGGCGCTGGACCGCTATGTCGCGGCGCTCGATTTCCGGCGGATGATCTTCCTCGGCGTCCGCTGTCCACATGGCGGCGCGCTGCCGGCTCTCGCGGAAGCGCATCTCGACCACAGGGAGATGCCTCTGCGCGCGGATATCGCGGTCTCGGTACTCTTGCCCTGGCGCCGCGCGGGCATCGGTTCAGGGCTGGTGGCAGCGGCCGTGCGGCGCGCTTTCGCGCGGGGAGCGCAGCGGGCCAGTTTCCACTTCGACCGCGACAATGCGGCCATCCTCGCGCTCGTTCGCCGTCTCGGCGCGCATTGCGACATGGCGCGCGGCATCGGCTGGCTCGAGCGGAGCCGGGTTGCGACGGCCTGCGGCGCGCCGGCTTCTTCGGCGCACCGCGGTCTCCGCGCGATCGGCGGAGACGCGGTGCGAACGACTACCAGCGCAGGTCGAGATTGACCGTCAGGACATGGATCTGGTTGCGCTCGTATTCCCCGACCAGATCGCCGCGGAAGGCGCCGGACTGGCGGATCTCGGCGCTGCCGCCATCGATGAGGGTGTAGGCGAGGCCGAGCCGCATCGACTCGGAGAAGCTGTATTGCAGGCCCCCGGCGAGGCGGATCTGTCGGTCCAGCGGCGCGTCGGGCGTGCGGTCCCGGTTGCGCACCGGCGAGGTATCGTAGGCGAAGCCCGCCGACAGCTTCCACTCCGGGGTCGGGCGGTACTGGAGGCCGATGGCAACGTGCCAGGTATCGTCGAAATTGCGGTCGGCGGTGACCGCATTGGCGGTGGTGGTGGTCACCGTCACGTTGGTCTCGCCGAAGTCGCTCCAGTCCTGCCAGGCGATGTTGCCCATCACCGCCAGCTCCGGGGTGAGATCCTGATAGGCGCTGAACATGACCTGCTGCGGCAGGTTGATGTCGAGATCGGCCTTGGCGCCGACCAGCGGCCCGAGGGCCGCCTCGAGATTGGGTCCGAGCCCGCGCATGCGCACCGAATCGTTGAATTCGTGCGCGATCTTGCTGGTCCAGGTCAGCCCGAGACGGGTGCCGGGCCGGGGCTCGAAGAGGGCGCCGAGGAGACCGACCGGTGCCCAGCTGTCGGCATCGAGGCTGAGCCGACCATCGGGTACGCCCGGATCGGTCAGGCTGTTGTTGATGGCCGCCTTCTGGTCCAGCGAGGCGTAGCTGACGCCGATGCCGCCGCCGATCGAGAACCGGTCGCTGACCCGATAGGCCAGGGACGGCAGGGCGGCGACGGTGGTGAGCAGCGATTCCTGCACATAGTAGCGCCCGGCCCAGTCGGGATCGTAATCGACGCCGAGACCGAGCGCC
>CAYYZI010000268.1:0-4763 GCA_964475675.1 uncultured Geminicoccaceae bacterium | reverse complement strand
GGACCCGCATCACCGGGGATTCCCCGGCCTACGGCAGGGGCGACGGCGCCATCCGCCGGCTGGGGCGGCGCCCCTTCGACCCGCGGCTGCTGGAGCGCATCGAAGCCATCCCCGACTATCACGCGACCCTCGAGTTGCTGGGCTACACGCCGGTGGTCGCGGCAACCGCCTGAGCGCTCCGCCGGCGAGGCGGACACTCGCGCCGCTATCTGGGGCGGGTCTGGCCGCTGCCGCGCACCACATACTTGAAGGTGGTGAGCTGCTCGACGCCGACCGGCCCCCGGGCGTGCAGGCGCCCGGTGGAGATGCCGATTTCCGCGCCCATGCCGAACTCGCCGCCATCCGCGAACTGGGTCGAGGCGTTGTGCATGACGATGGCACTGTCGACACCCGCGAGGAAACGTTCGGCCGCCGCGCGGTCGGCGGTGACGATGCTGTCGGTATGATGCGAGCCCCAGGCATTGATATGGGCGATCGCCTCTTCGACATCCGCGACCAGCTTCACCGCGAGGATGGCGTCGAGATATTCGGTCCGCCAGTCCTCCTCCGTGGCCGGCACCGCCCGCGGCTCGATGCGGCACACATCCTCGTCGCCACGGATCTCGCAACCTTCGGCGATCAGCGCCTCGAGCACCGGCGGCAGGATGCGTTCGGCAACGGCCCGGTCGCAGAGCAGGGTTTCCGCAGCCCCGCAGATGCCGGTGCGGCGCATCTTGGCGTTGCGCACGATCTCCACCGCCATCTCCGGCTCGGCCGCCTCGTGCAGATAGACGTGGCAGTTGCCGTCGAGATGGGCCAGCACCGGGATCCGGCTTTCGGCGTAGACCCGCTCGATCAGCGAACGGCCGCCACGTGGCACGATCACGTCGATATGCTCGTGCATCCCCAGCATGATGCCGACCGCGGCGCGGTCGGTGGTGGGCAGCGACTGCAGCGCGGCCTCCGGCAGGCCGGCATCGAGGATGCCCGCGCGCAGGCAGTCGAGAATGGCCCGGCTGGAATGGAAGCTCTCGGAGCCGCCGCGGAGAATGGCCGCATTGCCCGCCTTCACGCACAGCGCGCCGGCATCGGCGGTGACGTTGGGGCGGCTCTCGTAGATGATGCCGATGACCCCGAGCGGCACCCGTACCCGGGCGATGTCCAGCCCGTTGGGACGCCGCCAGCGGGCCAGTTCGGTGCCGACCGGATCCTCCAGCTCGGCGATCGCTTCGAGACCGGCGGCCATCGCCTCGATCCGAGCCGGCGTGAGCTCCAGCCGATCCAGCATGGCCCCGGAGAGGCCCTTGGCGCGGGCCGCCGCCATGTCCCGGGCATTGGCCTCGAGAATGGGCTCGGCGCGTGCCCGCAGGGCCGCCGCTCCGGCCCGCAATGCGGTGTCCTTGGCGCTGCGCGGCGCCGCCGCCATGCCGCGCGCCGCCTCGCGGGCGGCCCGGCCGAGCCGGTACATCTGCTGTTCGAGATCGGGAATGCGCGCGGTCGCCATTGCCTTTCCCCGGTGCCCGGTGACGCTGTCCTGCCGGCGCAGATATAGGGCATCCCTCCGCCCGGAGCGAGTCGCATCAAAGCGGCCAGCCGTGGTTCAGGCAGCGCGGTGGCGGGCCACCGAATCGGCCAGCACGCAGAGCAGCTCGAACATCAGATTCACCCCCACCCAGGCGGTCATGCCGGAGGGATCGAAGGGCGGGCTGACCTCCACCAGATCGGCGCCAATGAGGCGCAATCCCTGGAGCCTGCGGATCATGCGCTGCGCCTGGTGGGTGCCGATGCCGCCGATCTCCGGCGTGCCGGTGCCCGGCGCCTGCGAGGGGTCGATGGCATCGATGTCGAAACTCACATAGCAGGGACGATCGCCGACGATCGCCCGGGCCTCGGTCATCACCTCCTCGGGGCCGCGATCCATCAGCTCCTCGATCATGACGATCCGCACCCCGTGGGCGCGCGCCCATTCGACATCCTCGCCGTCGTAGGCGGTACCGCGGATGCCGATCTGCACCACCCGCGAGGTGTCCAGCAGCCCCTCCTCGGCGGCGCGCCGGAACGGCGTGCCGTGGGTGAAGCGGAAGCCGCCGAAATAGGAATCGTAGAAATCCGTATGGGCATCGAAGTGGATCATGGCCACCGGGCCGCGATCGCCCACCAGACCACGCAGCACCGGCAGCGAGATCAGGTGATCGCCGCCGGCGGTCAGCGGCACGATGCCCCTGGCCCGCATCTTCTCGTAGAAGGCAGTGATCCGCGCCAGCGCATCGGCGACATCGGCGGGATTGACCGGAGCGTCGCCGAGATCGGCGCAGCGGGCGAGATGAAAGGGGCGGATACCGGTGGCCTGATTGAGCATGCGGATCATGGTCGAGAGATCACGCAGTTGACGCGGCCCATGGCGGGCGCCGGCACGATTGGTGGTACCCCCGTCCCAGGGCACACCGACGAGGCCGATCTCCACATTCTCCGCCTCGTCGATGGCGAGATGCGGCAGACGCATGAACGTCGCAATGCCGGCGAAACGCGGCGTGTCCATGCTCGATTGCGGCAGGAAATCCCTTGCGGCCATCCCTTCCTCCCCGATGGAACGCGGAGATGGTGGGACAGAGTCGAGGCCGCGTCAAACCGCAGCGGGAGCCCGGTTCAGACGAGCGTGGCGTGGTCGCCGTCGGGGACCAGGCTCGAGATCCCGGCAGGCGCCGGAGCCGCGCCTCCGACGTCGCCGCCACCGTCCAACAGCCTCGCCTCGGCCCCGGAAATGTCGAGCCGCACATCGTCGAACTGCAGGATTTCGCTGGCGCGGATGCGGTCGGTGCCCGCATCGCCGTCATCGGGCCGAAGATCCTCGAGGATCCAGACGCTGCCCTTGTGGCGCAGCGAGAAATCGGCGTACTCGCCCTCCACCCGCACGGTGTCGGTTCCCATGCCGCCATCGATCCGGTCGTTGCCGGCGCCCGGCACCAGGAGATCGTCCCCGGGTTTGCCGTACAGCCGATCATTGCCGTCGCCGCCGATCAGCGTGTCGTCGCCGGCCTTGCCGTACAGCCGATCGTTGCCGTCGCCGCCATCCAGCATGTCGGCGGCCGCGGTCCCCGCCTTGCGATCGCTGCCGGCGCCGCCGGTCCATGTCAGGCCGGCAGATGCCGGGGAGGAGGAACCCTGGCCCGGACCGTCGAGCAGCGAGGCGAGCGGCCGGTCGTCGACCAGAAGCGAAGGCTCGTGTTCGAAATAGCCCTTCACCTTCACCCGGTCGCCACCGTGTGCGAGAATGAGGTCGACGCCCTTTCTCGAAACATCGAGGTCCCCCGGCGAAAGGCCCGGAAAGCGCAGCACATCCCCATCCTCGGCATCGACCAGAACATCCTTTCCGAAATGATCGACGAACAGGAAGGTGTCCTTGCCGGCGCCGCCGACGAGCTTGTCCTTGCCGGGACCGCCATCGAGAAGGTCGGCGCCGTCACCGCCCACCAGCCTGTCCTTGCCGGGACCGCCGAAGAGCCGATCGTCACCGCCCTCGCCGAACAGGCGGTCGTTGCCGCCGAGGCCCGAGAGGGTGTCGTCGAAAGCGGTCCCGTGCTTGCTGTCGCCGCGGCCCGAGCCGCTCCAGTCGATGCCGGCATCGCTGCGCACCGGCTCCGGCACGGCATCCACCGAATCGGGGCGGGTGGCGGCAGAAACGGCCTCGAGGCGGATCGTCGAGCCGGCGTCCTGCGCCGCGGCGACGCGGAACTCACCCGACAGCAGGCTCGTGAACCGGATCGAGAAATCGAGCCGGCCATCGGCATCGAGGTCGACCGAGAGCAGGGACAACCCGGCCTTGACCCGGGTCACGATCTGGTCGTCGCCGAGCTTCGCGCCGAGGATCTCGATGCGGTCGCGGCTGTCGAAATCGGCCAGCGTGTCCCCCTTGAGGCCGGCGGGTGTGTCCCTGAAGACGTCGGCTCCGGCCCCGCCATAGAGCATGTCGCGGCCGCCACCTCCCACCAGCACATCGGCGCCACCGCCGCCCTCCAGGACATTGACCAGACCGTTGCCGATGAGAAGGTCATCACCGCTGCCGCCCTTGGCATTCTCGATCCGGGTGCCGAAGGCGATCGCCAGATTGTTCTCGGCGGTACGGTGGCGGCCGGCGCCGTAACTGCTCTGCCAGCCGATGCTGCTGTAGCCGCCTTCGCGCAGGTCGATCACCACCGGCAGGCGCTGCTCGCTGGCATCGATGGTATCCCGGCCGCCGGCATCCCAGATGGTTTCGATGCGGGCCATGCCGTCCGGAAAGCGATAGACATCGTCTCCCCGGGCATGGGAGGTGTTGGCGCCGTAACGCTCCTGCACCACCGCGATGTCGTAGGGCATCGGCGTGCGCGGCTCGGCCTCGAGGCCGGCGTTGCCGGCGTCGCGCCCGGTGCCCGGATGGTCGCGGTAGGACATGATGGTGACACCGCGATGGTCCTGTTCGGGCGGCAGGGTGGCGGCCCCCTCGAAGGGATGGCCGAGCCCCAGCACATGGCCGATCTCGTGCATGGCCGCGAGGGCGCCGAAGGTGCCGGGCTCCAGATCGCCGGTATGGGCATCGCGGCTGTTGAACCAGATCTCGCTGCTGCGGATGCGGTCGTTGCCGTCGGCCATCACCCAGGTCACGGCACTTTCGCTGGAGCCCGAGGGGAAGGCGGCATAGCCGACCCGCAGATCGGCCCTCCCGGGGTCGCTGCCGCGATAGGGAACGAAATGGACGTTGGCGACCGCCTCCCATTGCGCCAGTGCGCTCTGAAAATCCGCGATCT
>CAYYZI010000267.1:0-4782 GCA_964475675.1 uncultured Geminicoccaceae bacterium | reverse complement strand
GGAGATCCTGTTCGCCCAGGAGACACAGCCCGTCGGCGAGAAAGCCGTGCTCGAGCGGCAGCACGGTGAAAGCCACGCCGCTTCCGGCCAGTTCGCCATGGTGGTCGATGCGGGAATCGCCCTCGAGCCCGTGATCGCGCAGCACCTGGCGCAGCCGCTCCAGCGCCCCTTCGCCGGAACAGGCGATCACCGGTCGCTGCCCCTCCTCGCGGAGCCGGTCGAGATATCCGAGGATGGCGTCGAACAGGTTGACCCGGCGGTCGGCACGCTCGGCGGCGAAATCGCGGGCAGGCCGGGCCTCGAGATCGAGCACCCGATCCACCCCGGCCGTCGGCACGGGCGGTGCGGCCAGCGGCGAGAGATCGAACAGAGGGCGTTCGCCGAGGCGGCGGGAGAGGCTCTGCTCGTCGAGATAGAGGCGCTCGGGGGACAACGGCCGGTAAGGTGCGGTACCGAAGCCGCGGCTCGCCGGGTCGGGCCGGCGGCGTGCCTCGTAATGCTCGCCGATCATCGCATGACGGGCGGCGATCGCCTCCTCGGCGAGATGGCCCATCACCACCGGCATGTCTTCGGGCAGATAGTCGAAGAGGCTGTCGAGCCGCTCGTAGAAGAGCGGCAGCCAGTGCTCCATGCCCGGAAAGCTGCGCCCCGAACGGACCGCCTCGAACAGCGGATCGTCGCTGACCGCACCGAACTCCTGCAGGTAGCGATCGGCGAAACGGGCGATGGTGGCGGCATTCAGCAGCGCCTCGCTGACCGGCTGCAGGGCGACCCGGTCGATGCGCGACAGCGAGCGCTGGGTGACCGGATCGAAGGCCCGCAGCGTCTCCACGGTGTTGCCGAAGAAATCGACCCGCACCGGCTGTTCGCGATCGCTCGGATAGACATCGACGATGCCGCCGCGCACCGCATATTCGCCGGGCTCGACCACGGTGCCGGTGCGCCGGTAGCCGTTCTGCTCGAGAAAGGTCAGCAGCGCCTCGCGCTCCAGCGCCCGGCCGGCGACCAGGTCGAGCCAGGCACCCTCCAGGGCTTCCGCCGGCGGCACCCGCTGCAGGAGGGCATTGGCGGTAGCGATCACCAGACGCGGTCGGCGGGGCTCGCGCGCGAGGGCGGCCAGGGTGGCGAGACGGGCGGCCATCAGCTCGCGCTGGGGCGATACCCGATCGTAGGGCAGGCAGTCCCAGGCCGGAAATTCGAGGATCTCGAGATCGGGCGCGAAGAAGCGGACCATCGCCCGGACGAAGGCCAGGCGCTGGGCGTCGCGGGCGACATGGAGCACACCGCTTCGGCTCTGCGCCGTCAGCTCGGCCAGAAAGCGCCCTTCCAGCCCTTCGAGGCAGCGCGCCACGCGCGTGCGCGGCGGACGCTCGGACCGGTCGATGGCGGGGGCGGCGATGGCGGGGCTGTCGGCAGTGGTCACGTCGGGATCTCGAAACGGCGAAGCAGGGCGAAGACCCGGTTGTCGTGCCGGGCGGGCAGCGGATCGCGGCCCGTGTACCAGGCCAGGATATCCTGGTCCTTCTCCTCGAGAAGGGCCTCGAGCTGGCCGAGCTCGACATCGTCGAGCCGGTCGATGTACCGTGCCACGAAGCGTCCCAGCAGGAGGTCGCATTCGAGGCAGCCGCGATAGCGGCTTCGGTGGAGAAGGCGTTTGCGACGCAGGGTGATCGGCTCTTCGGTCATCGGCTCGGGCAGTACTGCTTTCTAAGATGGGCGATGCGGGCGAGGTGTCGAGGGGTCTAGCGGATGTCGCGGGTATGGCCAAGGCCGCTGCCGTCCCGCCGGGCGGCCGCGATCCCCGGCTGTTTCCCCTGTTCGCGCCGCTCACTTCGCTGGAGGGGGTCGGGCCGGCACTGGCCCGTCGCCTCGCCCGTCTGCTCGGGCAGGAACAGCCGCGGGTTCTCGATCTCCTGTTCCACCTGCCGCGCGGCCTGCTGGACCTCGCGCCGCGCGGCGAACTCACACCTGCCGACATCGGCGCCGATGTCGCCCTCGAGGTGGAGATCCTGCGCCACCGGCCGGGCTTCGGCCGCAGCCCGTACCGGATCACCGCCCGGGCCGCCGGCAAGGCCGTCGATCTCGTGTTCTTCAATGCCCGCAGGGGCTGGCTCGAGGAGCGTTTCGCCGAGGGCCGGCGGCTTCTGGTGCACGGGCGGCTGCAGCAATGGCGCGAGCGGCTGCAGATGGTGCATCCCGAGCCGCTCGAGGGCGGCGCCGGGCAGATCCCCGACCGGCTGCCCGTCTATCTGCTGACGGCCGAGCTCGGCCAGGGCCAGCTCCGCCGGCTCTTGGGCAGGGCGCTCGAGCGCCTGCCGGAGCTGCCGGAATGGCACCGCCCCGGCGTGCTGCCCGGCATCCCCTTGCCCTCCTTCGGCGAAAGCCTGCGCGCCCTGCACACGGGCGCGGCGCCCTTGGAGGATCCCGCCACTCCGGCGCGGCAGCGGCTGGCCCTCGATGAGCTGCTGGCGCTGCAGCTCACCCTGGTCATGGTGCGCATGCGCCGCCGGCGGGAGGCGGGGCGGGCTCTGGTCGGCGACGGCAGCCTCACGGACCGGCTGCTCGAAGCCCTGCCCTACCGGCCGACCGCTGCCCAGCTCCGCGCCTTCGCCGAGATCCGCGAGGACATGGCGGCGCCGGCACCGATGATGCGGCTGTTGCAGGGCGATGTCGGCAGCGGCAAGACCCTGGTCGCCCTTCTGGCCATGCTGACCGCGGTGGAGGCCGGGCATCAGGCGGTGCTGATGGCTCCCACCGAGGTGCTGGCACGGCAGCACGCCGCCGTGCTGGGTGCGCTGTTGGCCCCGCTCGGCCTCGCGGTCGGGCTGCTCACCGGGCGCGAACCGCCGGCCGCGCGGCGACGGGTCGCCCAGGGCCTGGCGAGCGGGTCGCTGGGGCTCTGCGTCGGCACCCAGGCACTGGTCCAGCCCCATGTCGAGATCGCCCGGCTCGGTCTGGTGGTGATCGACGAGCAGCATCGCTTCGGGGTCGGCCAGCGTCTGGCGCTGGTGGCCAAGGGTGGCGCCGCCGATCTGCTGCTGCTGACCGCCACCCCCATCCCGCGCAGCCTGCTGCTCTGCTGGTACGGCGACATCGCCGGCTCGCGGCTGGAGGAGAAGCCGGCCGGCAGAAAGCCGGTCACCACCCGGGCGGTATCCCTGTCCCGCCTCGAGGAGGTGGTGGAGGCGGTCGGGCGGGCGCTCGCGCGCGGCGAGCGGGGCTACTGGATCTGCCCGGCGGTGAGCGCCGCCGAGAGCGGCGAGGTGGCCGCCGCCGAGGCCCGCCATGCGATGCTCGCCGAGCGTTTCGGCGATGCCGTGGGGCTGGTGCACGGGGCTCTGGCCAAGGCCGCCAAGCAGAAGGCGATGCGCGATTTCGCGGCGGGCCGCATCCGGCTTTTGGTGGCCACCACGGTGGTCGAGGTGGGGGTCGATGTGCCGGAGGCCAGCCTGATGGTGATCGAGCAGGCGGAGCGCTTCGGTCTGGCCCAGCTCCATCAGCTCCGCGGCCGGGTGGGACGGGGCGATCGGCCATCCTCCTGCCTGCTCCTCTATCGTCCGCCGCTTTCCGCCACCGCCCGGGCGCGGCTGCGACTTCTGCGCGAGACCGAGGACGGGTTCCGCATCGCCGAGGAGGACATGCGGCTCCGGGGGCCGGGCGAGGTGCTGGGAGTGCGCCAGAGCGGCCTGCCCGAATTCCGCTTCGCCGATCTCGCCCGTCACCAGACCCTGCTGCGTCTCGCCGCCGAGGAGGCGCGCGCCGTGCTGGCGGCCGATCCGCGGCTGACCGGCCCCCGCGGCCGGGCGCTGCGTCTCTTGCTGGAGCTGTTCGGCTACGCCGAGGCGGCGCGCCTAATCGGTGCGGGCTAGCTCGGTGGCGGCCACCGGCTGGCCGGGGGCAGCACCCACCGGCACCGGCACGCGATCGGGTCCGGGCGGTGTGACGATGCCGCCCGAGATCACCATCTTCATGCCCTCCTCGATGCTCATGCCCAGATGCACCAGATCGCGGCGCGGCACGAACAGCAGGAAGCCCGAGGTCGGGTTGGGGGTGGTCGGCAGGAAGACGTTGACCAGATCCTCCTCGCCCATCGCCTCCCCCACCTCGCCCCGGGTCGGCCCGGTGACGAAGGCGATCGCCCACAGCCCGCGGCGCGGATATTCGACCAGCACCACCTCGCGGAAGGAGCGCGAGGAATTGGCCAGCACGGTCTCGAAGATCTGCTTGAGGGTGCCGTAGATGCTGCGCACCACCGGCATCCGGTGGAGGATGCGTTCGCCGAAGCGCATCATGCTGCGGCCCAGCAGGCTGGCGGTGAACCAGCCCACCAGGGTGATCAGCGCCAGCACGAAGACGAAGCCCAGCCCCGGCATGCTGAACGGCAGATAGGTCTCCGGATTGTAGCGCGAGGGGATCAGGGTGCTGGCCGTCTCGTCGAAGAAATCGACCACCTGCCAGACGATGAAAAAGGTGATGCTGATCGGCGCGGTGACGATGATGCCGGCCAGCAGATAGTTGCGAAGGCGCGCCACCACCGGCGAATGGGGGCGCTGTTCCCCGCTTTCGCGCGGCGTCGCGCCGGCCTGCGCCGGGCCGTTCGTCTCTTCCTGCTGCAAGATCGCTGCCCCGCCTTCCCTCGTGTCCGGAGATTCTGGTACCCCCGAAGATAGCGGGAGGCGGGGCCCAAGACCAGAGGGATGCGCCGCCCTCCCGCGCGCGGGCGGCCGGCGGCGGGGGAAAGAAACCTGCGGTGCAACAATCGCTTGGACTTCTCGTCCTTTC
>CAYYZI010000266.1:0-4793 GCA_964475675.1 uncultured Geminicoccaceae bacterium | reverse complement strand
GGTACAGCGCCCGGTTCTCGGCGACATGCGCCTCGTCCTCCCACAATGCGGTCGCGGCGGCCATCAGCGGCAGGGGCTGGACCGCCGCACCATAGGCCCGAAGATGCAGAAAGCGCCGCAGCAGGCGGGCATCGCCGGCGACGAAGCCGGAGCGCAGGCCGGGCGCGTTGGAGCGCTTGGACAGCGAGTGGAACACCAGCAGATTGGTGAACTCCGGATCCTCCGGCCATACCACACCGAGAGCGCCGGGCGGCGGCTCCCCGCCGTAGATCTCGGCGTAGCATTCATCGACCGCCAGCAGGAATCCGAATTCCCGCGCCCAGCCGGCGAGCCGCCGCAGATAGGCGGCATCGGCCACCGCCCCCTGCGGATTGGAGGGGCTGCAGAGATAGAAAAGGGCGGTCCGCGCCAGCAGATCGCGATCGAGCGCATCGAGATCCGGCAGAAAGCCGCTCACCGCGGTGGCCGGCAGCGGTCGCGGCTCGGCTCCGGCCATCACCGCGGCGCCGTAATAGACCGCATAAAGCGGGTCCGGCATCAGGATGCAGGCCGGCTGTCCGTCCGCCGTCTCCGGCGCCACCAGCTGCGCCAGCAGGAACAGCCCTTCCTTGGTGCCGGCCAGTGGCAGGAGATGGCGGTCGGGATCGAGGCTCCCCGAAGGCAGGCCATTGCGCCGCTCCAGCCAGCGACAGCAGCTCGCCCGGAAGGCGGCGGTACCGGCCGGCGGCGGATAGCGGTTCCACTCGCCGGCATGGGCGGCCACCGTTTCGGCCAGAAGCGGCGGCGGGCTGTGGCGCGGCTCGCCGATCGACATGTCGAGTAGGGGCATGCCGGAGCGGGGTTCGAGCCCTTCCAGCATCGCGGCGAGCCGTCGGAAAGGAAAGGCGTCGAGGCGATCGAGACGAGGATTGTCCATCCGTTCCGGCCGAAGCTCCCGGTGCTGTCCGCAACGATCGAACAGCACCTTAACATCTCCCTGCAACATCGTTCAACGACGATGAAAATGCTGCGACGCGTCGCCCCGGCCGGAAGCCGCGCCGGTCAGCGACCGAGAACTCGCTCGCGCGGCGTGTAGGGCAGCCCCAGATCATCGGCGACCGGCCGGTAGACGAGCTTGCCCTCGCACACATTGAGCCCGTCGGCGAGATGGGGATCGTCGAGCACCGCCTGCTTCCAGCCCTTGTCGGCCAGCGCCAGCACGAAGGGCAGGGTGGCGTTGTTGAGGGCGAAGGTGGAAGTGCGCGGCACCGCCCCCGGCATGTTGGTCACGCAGTAGTGGATCACCCCCTCGGTGACGTAGACCGGATCGGCATGGGTGGTCGGCCGCGAGGTCTCGCTGCAGCCGCCCTGGTCGATGGCGATGTCCACGAACACCGAGCCCGGGCGCATGGCGGCGATCATCTCGCGGGTGATCAGCTTGGGAGCGGCATGGCCGGGCAGCAGCACCGCACCGATCACCAGATCGGCATCGACCACATGGGTCTCGATGGCGTCCACCGTCGAGTAGATGGTGTTGAGCATGGCGCCGAACTGCAGATCGAGCTCGTAGAGACGGGCCAGCGCCTTGTCGATCACATAGCACTGGGCCTCCATGCCCATCGCCACGCGGATGGCGTTGGTACCCGCCACGCCACCGCCGAGCACCACCACCTTGGCCGCATGCACGCCGGGCACGCCACCGAGGAGGATGCCGCGGCCGCCCTGCATCTTCTCCAGATAATGGGCGCCGACCTGGATGCTCATGCGCCCGGCCACCTCGCTCATCGGCGCCAGCAGCGGCAGCCGGCCGCGGGCATCGGTGACCGTCTCGTAGGCGATGGCCACGCAGCCGCTGGCCATCAGCCCTTCGGTCAGGGTCCTTTCGGCCGCGAGGTGGAGATAGGTGAACAGGATCTGTCCCTCGCGCAGGCGCGGCCACTCGCTGGCCTGCGGTTCCTTGACCTTGACGATCATCTCGGCACGGCTGAACACTTCGTCGGCGCTGTCGACGATTTCTGCGCCGGCGGCCCGGTAGGCATCGTCGTCGCAGCCGATTCCGGCCCCGGCTCCGGTCTCGACCAGCACGCGATGGCCATGGTGAACGAGCTCGCGCACGCTCGAGGGGACCAGGCCCACCCGATACTCGTGCGTCTTGATCTCCTTCGGTACTCCGATCAGCATGTCTGGCGCCCTCTGTGTTTTCGTGCTTTCGTGCCGCATCGATATGCGCTCTTGCAGCGGAGGCCAAGGGAAGCGTGCGGAACCTTCAACGACCGACCAGGAATATCACGAGGCCGCCTGTCGGCCTGTGCGCCGGACTGCTGTGGGCGTTCCTGCTGCTGGCCGGCGGAGCTGCCGGCGCAAGGACGCTTCCCGATGCACTCTTCGGCAGCTGGCGGGCGGCGGAAGCCACCGTGCGGGAGGTGACGATCGGACGCGAAGAGGAGGGCTTCCGGGCGGAGATCGGATACGCCGATGGCGAGCGCTTCGAGCTCGTGTTCGCGCCCGCCGAACGTCCCGAGGTGTTCGCGGCGGTGCGCTCGCGCGGTCTGTTCGACCTCTTTTCCCTGTCGCGTCCGAAGAGCCCGCTGGAAAGCGGGCAGTTCGACTGGGCGCGCCTGGACGGTGACGTGCTGTACATCTACCGTCTGC
Organism: uncultured Geminicoccaceae bacterium; assembly: GCA_964475675.1. Classification (GTDB taxonomy): domain Bacteria; phylum Pseudomonadota; class Alphaproteobacteria; order Geminicoccales; family Geminicoccaceae; genus JALSRW01. The sequence continues at coordinate 2,162 of CAYYZI010000266.1, read as the reverse complement.
GCATCGCGACCGACGGCAGCTTCGTGCTGGACCGGCTGCGGATCGAGCGCGAGGGGGAGGAGCTGGTGGTGACCCTGCAGCGCCGACGCCATGCCCGGCCGCCGATCGAGACCCATATCCGTCTTGCACCGGCGGGCTGAGAGGATGACAAGGGCGATGATTCTGCGCTTCGGCATGCTCCTCGTCACCCTGCTGGCCTTCGCCGCGCCCCGCCCGGCCGACGCGCTGACCCTGGAGTCGCTGTTCGGCAGCTACACGGGCTATGCGACGGTCGAAGATCTGGTGAGCGGCCAGCGCGAAGAGCGGGAGATGGACATCATCATCAGCCGCTACAAGCGGGGCGGGTTCCGCATCCGCTGGACCAATGTGGAGCTGGTGGAGGGGCGCCGCGATCTGCCGGGGGTGAAACGGCGCGAGATGGCGGTGGCCTTCAAGCCGGCCGAGGATGGCAGCTACTTCATCGAGGCGCCGGAATACAACCCGTTCCGGCGCAAGGAGGAGATCCAGCCGCTGGAAGGGGATCCGATCCGCTGGGCGGTGCTCGATGACACCGGGCTCTATGTCTATTCCTTCCTGGTTCTCGAGGACGGCCGCTACGAGCTCCAGATCTATCGTCGCTTTCCCGAGAAGGACGGGCTCGGGCTTCTCTACGAGCGCGTCGTCGACGGCACCGTCGTCAAGCGGATCACCGGTTATGCCGTCCGCGCGGAATAGGGGGGCGGGTCCCGCCGGCGGCTGGTCGCGTCGTCTGCTGCTGGGCGGCCTGACGGCGCTGCCGCTGACCCTGCTCCAGGGTGCGGCCCGTTCCCAGGAGCTGCGCTTCTTCCGGATCGGCACCGGCGGGGTGGCCGGTACCTACTATCCGATCGGCAATCTCATCGCCGGCATCATCAGCAGTCCGCCCGGCGCCCGTCCCTGCGCCAAGGGCGGCGGCTGCGGGGTGCCCGGGCTGGTCGCCACGGTCCAGTCCTCCGAAGGCTCGATCGCCAATGTTCGTGGCATCATGGATGGCAGCCTCGACAGTGGCTTCGTGCAGGCGGATGTGGCCTACAAGGCCTATCATGGGCTCGGCGAGTTCGCCGGCCGGCCGGCCACCCGGCTTCGGGCGATCGCCAAGCTGTACAACGAGAGCACCCACCTTCTGGTGCGCGGCGACAGCGGCGTGCGCACGGTCTGCGACATCGCCGGCCTGCGGATTTCGCTGGACGAGCCGGGTTCCGGTACGCTGGTCGATGCGCGGCTGGTGCTCGAGGCCTTCGGCATCGACGAGCGCCAGCTCCAGGCAGTCTATGTCAAGCCGGACATCGCCGTCTCGATGATGCGCAAGGACCGGCTGGACGGATTCTTCGTGGTGGCCGGGTATCCCACCACCTCGGTGCTCGAGGCGACCGGCGAGCTCGGGGCGCGGCTGGTGCCCATCAAGGGCGAGCCGGTGGACCGTCTGATCCGCCGTTACCCCTTCTTCACCTACGATCTCATCCCCTTCGGCGTGTATCCCAAGCAGCCGACCATCGAGACCATCGGTGTCGGTGCGCTGTGGCTGGTCTCCGCCGATCTGGAGGAGGAACTGGTCTATGCCATCACCCGGGCGCTCTGGGCGCCGTTCGCCCGCCATCTGCTCGACAGCGGCCATCCCAAGGGACGCGAGATCCGTCTCGAGAACGCCCTCGAATCCCTGACCGTGCCTCTCCATGCGGGGGCCGAGCGCTATTACCGTGAGATCGGCATCCTGCGCTGAGCCGGCGATCGCGGTGGCGGGCCTGGCCAAGCGTTTCGGCAAGGGCTGGGCGGTGCGCGAGCTCACCTTCTCGGTGCCGCGCGGCGCCAGGGTCGCCCTGCTCGGGGCCAACGGGGCCGGCAAGACCACCACCATCGCCATGATCCTGGGCCTGCTCGAGCCCAGCGCCGGCAGCATCCGGGTGCTCGACGCGGAAGTGCCGCGGCAGCGCTACCAGATCCTGGCCAAGCTCAATTTCTCCAGCCCCTATGTGGACCTGCCGGCGCGTCTGACGGTGCGCCAGAACCTCAACGTCTATGCCCGTCTCTACGGCGTGCCGAAGGTCCGCGAGCGGCTGCGCGAACTGACCTCGGAGCTGCGCCTCGAGGACTTCCTCGACCGGCCCACCGGGCGGCTGTCGGCGGGCCAGAAGACCCGGGTGATG
>CAYYZI010000265.1:0-4803 GCA_964475675.1 uncultured Geminicoccaceae bacterium | reverse complement strand
ATCGGCGGTGTGCTATGCCGCTGCACCGGCTATCGCAAGATCGTCGAGGCGGTGCTGCTGGCCGCCGGCGACGAGCCGCTTCCCGCGGAGCCCGAAGGGCGGATGGGGGCGCGGAGGATCCGCCTCGACGGTCCCGACAAGGTGACCGGCCGTGCCGCCTTCGGTGCCGATCGCTGGCCGGAGGGGACGCTCGAGCTGCGCCTCCTCCGCTCGCCGCATCATCGCGCGCGCTTTGCGATCGGCGATCTCGATCCGGTGCTGGCCCGCCATCCGGGGCTGGTCCGCATCCTGACGGCCCGGGACATTCCCGGTCGCAATGCCTACGGCATCTATCCCGATCTCAAGGATCAGCCGGTGCTGGCCGAGGGCGAGGTGCGGCATCGCGGCGAGCCGGTGCTGGCTCTGGTTGGCACTCCCGAGGCGGTGCGCGCGGTGGAACCCGAAACGCTGCCGATCGCCTGGGAGCCGCTGCCGCCGGTGTTCGGCATCGATGCCGCGCTGGCCCCGGATGCGCCGCTTCTTCATGCCGGACGGCCGGGCAACGTCCTGATCGAGGGGCGGGTGCGCCGCGGCGATGTCGAAGCGGCGCTGCAGGGCTCGGCGGTGCGTACCGAGATCGCCGTGGAAACCGGCTTCGTGGAGCATGCCTACATCGAGCCCGAGGCGGGCTTTGCCGTGCGGCGGGGCGATTCGATCGAGGTCTTCGCCACCACCCAGGCGCCCTACATGGACCGTGCCGAGGTGGCGGCGGTGCTCGGCATCCCGCCCGAGCGGGTGCGCATCATCCCCTCGGCATGCGGCGGCGGTTTCGGCGGCAAGCTCGACGTCTCGGTACAACCGATCCTGGCGGTCGCCGCCTGGCTGCTGGATCGCCCGGTGCGCACCGTCTGGACCCGTCCCGAAAGCATGGCCGCCTCCACCAAGCGTCATCCGGCCCGCATCCGCGCCGAGGCCGGGGCGGACAGCCGGGGCCGGCTCACCGGCTTCCGTTTCCACGGTGATTTCGATACCGGCGCCTATGCGAGCTGGGGACCGACCGTGGCCCAGCGGGTGCCGGTGCATGCGACCGGTCCCTACCGGGTGGAGGCGGCCCTCTGCACCACCCGGGGGATCTACACCAACGGGCCGCCGGCCGGCGCCTTTCGCGGTTTCGGCGTGCCCCAGGCGGCGATCGCCCACGAGGCGCTGATGGACATGCTCGCCGACCGGCTGGGCATGGACCGGCTCGAATTCCGTCTCGTCAATGCCCTGCGGCCGGGGGACCGGACCCATTGCGGCCAGCGCCTCCGCGACGGGGTGGCGCTGGCGGCCTGCCTCGAACGCTTGCGTCCGATCTGGCGGGAACAACGCCGCCGGCTGGACGCCGAGCGAGGCCGGGAAGGGCCGCTGCGGCGCGGTCTCGGCATCGCCTGCATGTGGTACGGGCTGGGCAACACCTCCATGTCCAACCCCTCGACCATGGAGGTCGGTCTGTCGCGCGAAGGCCGCCTCACCCTCTACAACGGGGCCGTGGATATCGGCCAGGGCAGCGCCACCATCATGGTTCAGATCTGCGCCGAGGCGCTGGGCCTGCCGATGGAGCTGTTCGATCAGGTGCTCGGCGATACTGCTCGCACGCACGATGCGGGCAAGACCTCGGCCTCCCGCCAGACCCTGGTTTCGGGCAATGCCGCGCGTCTGGCCGGGCTCGATCTGCGCCGCCAGATCCTGCGTCTGGCCAATGCCGGACCGGATGCCGAGCTCGCCCTCGACGGTCCGCTGCTGCGGGTACGGGAAGGAGAGCGGCTGCGGGAGCTCGATCTCCGGCGTCTGGCAGCGGCCGCTGACGGAGATGTGCTGCGCGGCATCGGTAGCTGGGACCCGCCCACCGAACCGCTCGACGAGGACGGCCAGGGGGTGCCCTACGCATGCTACGGATTCGCTGCCCAGATGGCGCTGGTGGAGGTGGATCTGGAACTCGGCACCACCCGGCCGCTGCACATCTGGGCGGCCCATGATATCGGCCGGGCAGTGAATCCGACCCTGGTCGAGGGCCAGATCGAAGGGGGGATCGCCCAGGGCATCGGCCTCGCGCTGATGGAGGAGTTCGTCCCCGGCAGGAACGAGAATCTCCACGACTATCTGATCCCCACGGTGGGCGACGTGCCGGAGATCGAGATCCATCTCGTGGAAGACGGCGATCCGCTGGGCCCGTTCGGCGCCAAGGGGGTCGGCGAGCCCGCGCTGATCCCCACCGCGCCGGCCATTCTCAACGCCATCGCCGATGCCACCGGGGTGCGCCCGGGCCGGATCCCGGTGACACCCGACCGGCTGCTGGCGGCCCTGGCTGCGGCGAAGGGGCGGGGTTGAAAGCGGCGAGGCCGATGGCGATCTCCTGAACAGACCGCCGTTGCGGCGGCCGGATTCCCGGAGCGAGAGAATGGCCCATCTTCTGGTTGTCGCCTTCGACAGTCTGGGCGCCGCCGACGAGGTGCTGTGCCGGCTGCGCGGCCTGCAGAAGGAGCATCTGGTCGATCTCGAGGATGCCTGCGTGGTGCAGCGCGACGAGCAGGGCAAGCTCCATCTCAAGCAGGTCGTGGGCAGGCCGCCCGACGGCTTTCTCTCCAAGGGCTTCTGGAAGCGCCTGATGGCCCATATCTTCCCCGCCAACGGTGGCAGGGGCGCGCATCGCTCCGATATCGAGCTGTCCCGCAAGTTCATTCAGCAGGTGGGGGAACAGCTCAAACCCGGCAGTTCGGCGATTTTCGCGGTGGTCGAGCCGGCCCGGCTCGACAGGCTGATCGAGGCCTTCCAAGGCACGGGCGGGCGTCTGCTGAAGACCGATCTGCCCGACGAGGCGGTGCGCAAGCTCGAGTTGGTACTGGTGGAGAGCGAAATTCCGGCGGCCAGGGAGTTGCAGGCGCTGGCCGCGGAGGCGGCCCTGCGTGCCTCCGGCGTACGCCGCAACCACAGGGACGAGGAAGAGGAACGGCGCCGCCGCTGGATCCACGAACTGCTCCACGCCGATCTCACGCCGGGACTGATCGAGCATATCCGCCACACCTGTCTGGAGGCCGCCCGCCGCGGCGAGTCGCGGGCGCTCGTGTATCGGTTTCCGAGCGAGCTGCTGGAGGACCGTGGCCGGGCGATCATCGACCAGGATCCGGAATGGGTCGCCACGCTGCGCGGCCAGCCGCGCAAGGTCTACGAATTCTGGAAACGGGAGCTCGAGCCGCGCGGCTACAAGCTCACCGTGCGGCTCCTGAATTATCGCGACGGCCTGCCTGGCGACGTCGGGTTTTTCCTGAGCTGGGCCTGAAAGCAATCATTACAGGCCCGTAATCATTCGCCTTTTTTCGCAGACGCGAAGAAAGCGGTTGACCGGCGCCGGTGGCAGTCGGTATTGTCGGCTTGTTTCTTCGCATTGTTTCCGGTCCGTTCGAAGTCGCCTTCCGCAGCTGCGCGTCACCGAGACGATGCGGAGCGGAGGGACCGCAGACGCGGATGTGCCGGAAAGGTAGCGAGTTGCTGCGCTTTCCTCCGGATCCGACCAACCCCAGACATGGTTCGCCAAAGGAGCAAGACATGGCAGCAGTCGCTGGTGACACGGTACGCGTGCACTATACGGGAACGCTCGAAGACGGCACCGAGTTCGACAGTTCGCGGGAACGCGAACCGATCGAGTTCACGCTCGGCGCCGGGCAGGTGATTCCCGGTTTCGAGAACGCGGTCACGGGCATGGAGCCCGGAGAGAGCAAGACCTTCACCATTCCGGCCGACGAGGCCTACGGTCCCCATCGTCCCGAGCTCATCCACCGGGTGCCGCGGGCACAGGTGCCGAGCGAGGTGACGCTGGCTCCGGGGGCACGGCTCGAGGCGCGTGACCAGGGCGGCCGCCGGGTCGTTCTCACGGTCGTCGAGGTGACCGAGGAGGAGGCCGTCCTCGACGCCAACCATCCTCTCGCCGGCAAGGACCTCACCTTCCAGATCGAGCTCATCGCCGTCGTCTAGCGCGGCGGCCGCCCCCTTCCTCCCGTACGGGTGACGGTGCTAGGAATGGCCCGCAACCTGTCGGGAGGCGCGGGGGCGGATGCGTGAACAGCAGACAGCCGGCGAAACCTCGTCGCAGGAGGCGGCGATCGTCACCTGCGATGCATGTCCGGTGCTCTGCCGGATCCGACCCGGTCGCAGCGGCGCCTGCGATCGTTACGGCAATGCCGGCGGCCGCCTGGTCCGCCTCGATCCGCTGGTGGTGACGAGGCGGGCGGTCGAGCAGGAGCGGCCGGTGGTGCCCTTCCTGGAAGGGCCGGAATGGGGCGGCGGCATCCTGCGCGAGGGTTCCTCCTTCGTCACCGGCATCGGTGCCGGCACCACGTATCCCGACTACAAGCCCGCCCCCTTCATCATCGCCGCCGAGATCGAGGGCGTCGACACGGTGACCGTGGTGACCGAGGGCATCTTCAGCTACTGCGGCATCAAGCTGAAGATCGACACCGACCGCTATGTCGGCCCGGAAACCGCCACCGTGTGCTGCGAGGGCGAGGCGGTGGGGCATGTCACCACCGCCGAATACGGCTCGCAGATGCTTTCCCTGGGCGGTGTGCGCCATCTCACCGGCGGCAGCAAGCGGGAAGGCCGGGTCACCTGCGAGATGATGGTCCGCATGCTCAACCGCGAGCCGGTCGAGCTCGCCATCGAGGGCGGTGCCGCGCTCACGGTCGAGGCCGGAAAGCCGCCGATCATCGACGGCCGGCACCGGCATGGGGTACGTCGAGCTGCAAAGGTTTCAGAGGCATCCCGAGTGGTTCCAGAAGGAGAGGAGGG
>CAYYZI010000264.1:0-4812 GCA_964475675.1 uncultured Geminicoccaceae bacterium | reverse complement strand
ATGCCGTTCCGCCCGGTCGCGTCAAACCGGTCCGCAGCGACCGGTCACTCGGCGCGGCGGATCCGCCCTTCCACCTCGGGTGCGATCTCGCCGCCGAGGCGGGCCACATGGTCCATCACCGTGGTGGCCATCAGGGTGGCGGCGGAGGCGTCGATCAGCACCTCGCCGTTGGCCAGCATCGCGTAGCCATCGCCGCCGCCGAGCATGTAGTCGTTGGTGGCGAGCTTGTAGGTTCTCGCCGGATCGAGCGGTTCGCCGCCCACCTCCACCTCGACAATCCGCTGGCCGGCCGGCCTGGCGGGATCGAACCGGAAACGCATGCCCGAGACCTGGGGGAAACGTCCGGCCTTCTTCTCCACCTGGCTGACCCCGTTCTCGAGCGCGGCCAGCAGATCGGCCCCGGAGAGGGCGATCAGCACCGTGACATTGCCGAAGGGCAGCTCGGTGAGGATGTCCTTGCGGGTGAGCACCGTCCCCGGCGCATAGGTACGATCGCCGCGGATGCCGCCGCCATTGGTCAGCGCCACATCGGCACCGGTGGAAAGACGCATGGCGTCGGCGATCAGATTGCCGAAATTGCTCTCCCGGGTGCGTACGGTCTCACGACGCGTGTCGAGTTCCACCGCCGCGGTGCCGACGGCGACACCCAGCTCGGCGTCGAGCTCGTCGTTCCAGCGGGCGACGATGGCGCCGACCTCGGGATCGGGTGCAACGCCGGAATTGTCGCGATAGCGCCACTCCGGACGCCACAGCACGACCTCCTTGCCGCGCTTCTCGGCACGCCGGAGAACGATGTCCACCACCGGCAGATAGCGGGCATCATAGCCGGCCTTGATGAGCAGCTTGCCGCCTTCGTAGAAGGTGATGGGGTCGTGCTCGTGGCCGCCGAGGATGATGTCCAGACTGCGCACCTCGCGCAGCAGCGCGCGATCGGTGGCGACATCGAGATGGGTGAGGGCGACCACCAGATCGGCGCCGTCGGCGCGCAGCGCCTCGGTCATCGCGCGGGCGGTCTCCAGCACCGGCGCGAAGCGGATCTCCGGTCCGGGCGAGGAAAGCACCGCCGTTTCCGGGGTGATCAGACCGAAAAAGCCGATCCTGAAGCCCTCGATCTCGAGCATCGCCGTGGCCTCGGTGCCCGGTACCGACCCGCCGTCCGGCCCCGCCATGTTGGAGCCCAGCCAGGTGAAGTCGGAGGCCTTGAAGCGCTCGGCGGCGATCTCCGGGCCGAAATCGAACTCATGGTTGCCGGGTACCGCCAGGTCGAACCCGAGGGCGTTGAAGATCTCGATCATCTGCGCGCCCTTGGTCAGGCCCGACAGCACCGAGGGCGAGAGGAGATCGCCGCCGAAGGTGGTGATGGTGTTGGCGCTGCGGTCGCGTTCCTCGGAAAGCAGGGTCATCAGCTCGGCGAGGCCACCCACGCCCTTCCTGGGCGAGATTTCGTAGACATCGTTGAGATGGAGAAAGGTCACCCGCGCCTCCTGGGCGGCGGATGCGCCGGCCAGCGACAGCGCCGCGGTGGCGGCCATCGCCAGGGCGAGGAAGGAACGTCGCGTAAGGGCGAAGAACGGCATGGCGCACAACCTCCCGGACGGTCTCGTTATCGGCGGCCATGGTGACAGTGCCGGGCGGGGACGGCAAGCGCTCCTGCCGCTCAGGGGTTCGCCCTGCGCCAGCCTACGGCGATCAGCCCGGCCTCGGCCTCGCCGTCGATCGCCCGCAGCCCCAGCCCTTCCAGGAACGGGGCGAGTGGATCCTCGGGGCCGCCGGCGGGCCGGTAGCCGCCATCGCCGCCGGTCTCCTGCTCGAGCAGGGCCACCACGCGCCAGCGCCCGTCGGGCTCGCGGCAGGCGACCCCTTGCGCGACCCGCCCGTCCCGCGGCCTTTCGAACTGGCGGCACCAGCGCCCGTCGGCGCTCTTGAGCGTGGCCAGCGGCAGCACCTCGCCGGGGCCGATCGCGCCCGAGGGCGTGCTCTCGAGGGCCCGGGCGAGAAGCGCGCTCTCGCTCTCCGGCTGCATCCTGCTGCCGGCGGCAAACCCGATCAGCAGCGCCAGCGAAGCCGCCAGCGGCAGTGCCAGCCGGCGCAGCACCCGCCGGCGCGCGGCGGCGGGGAAGGGCACCACCCTGCCGTCGTCGCGGGCCATCTCCCGGACCCGCTCCTCGAGGGCGACCGGCACCGGCTCCTCCAGCGTGGGTGCGAAGGCGGCCCGGGCCACAGCGGCGCTTTCGCGATAGAGCCGCACCCGCTCGCGTGCCACGGGATCGCGGGCGAGCAAGGCTTCGATGCGCGAGACTTCCTCGGGCGGCAGTTCGCCATCGGCATAGGCCATCAGCAGATCGTCGTCGATACGGGTCATGGGCCCGGCCTCCCGGCTTGCGGCACCACCGTGCCGCGGGGGTTCTCGAGCAGGGCGACGAGCTTGCGGCGGGCACGCCCCAGCCGGCTCATCAGGGTCCCCAGGGGCACCGCCATGCGCTCCGCCGCTTCGCGGTAGGAGAGCCCCTCGATCGCCACCATCACCAGCGCCAGGCGCTGGTCCTCGGGCAGATCGTGGATGGCACGGCGGACCGCGGCCAGGGTCAGATGGTCTTCGGTCTGCCGGCGACCGTCCATGCCCGTCAGTTCGGCGGCCTGGTCGAGGCCGACATTGCCATTCTCGCCCCTGCGGCGGCGACAGCGATCGATCCACTGGTTCTGCATGATCCGATACAACCAGCTGTCGAGCCGGGTTCCCGGCGTGAAACCTGCGCGCCCCTTGAGCGCACGCTCGCAGACATCCTGAACGAGCTCGTCGGCATCGTCCGGGTTGCGGCAGAGGGCACGCGCCATCCGGCGCAGGCGGGGAAGCATGGCGATCAGCTCTCGTTCCATCGTCCGTCCGATGACGCAGCCCGGATCCTGCTCGTCTGCAAGGAAAACGGCGCCGGCACGAAAATCATCCCCCGGGAGGGATGAAAAAAGGCCCGTCCGCGGTTCTTATAGGTGACGGTGCGCGCCGTCGGCGAGCCATCGAGCACAACCCTTACGAGGAGAGAGAGGATGACATATGTTCGCACCATCCTGATGGCAGGAACATTGGGAGCGGCGATCCTGTTTCCTCTCGAGAGCCTGATGCCCAACGCGGCGGTGCCGGCCGGCAGCCTGATCCGGACGGCGGCGGCCGGCGGCCAGGGCCGCATGCCGGGTCTCGGCCGCGGAGCCGCGGGCGGCAGCGATGCGGTCTCGGCGCCCTACCATCAGCGCGAGCGCTGGCGCATGCGCCGGGGTGCGACCGTTCCTCCGGTCGTAAAGCCGCCGCACCGGGCCGGGAGTGGGCAACCTTCGCCGGCCGCCTCGGTCGACATGCCGACCGCCACTGCGAAGCCGGTGATCTCGGCGCAGGCGCTGCGCCGGCCGACCCTGTTCGAATATCTGCGTGGCATCGCCCGTGACTGAACCCCGACCTGCGGCCACCGGGCGCCCGTTGCCGCGGCTGTGGCTGTTCCTGGCCCTGCTGCTGGGCTTCGTCCTGCTCGGATCATGGCCCCATCCACTGCCGAGCGGGTGGCTGTTCGGCCCGTCCGCATGGGCCGACGATGACGGCGACAATGGCGGGGATGACAGCGGTAGCGACGATGGCGGCGAGGACAGCAGTGGCGGGAGCAGCGACAGCGGCGGTGACGGTGGCGGCGACGGTGGGGGGCATGACGGCTCCGGGCATGGCGATGATGGTCGGGAGGCCTCGGGCTCGGAGGGAGAACACGGGCCGTCCGGCAGCGAGGAAGCACGTTCCGGCCGCTCGCGCTATCTGCTGCCGCGGTTGTTCGGTCGCGAGAGCGGCGATCCCGAGCACGAGCGGGACACCATCCTGGCCGTGGATCTTTCCCCGGCCGAGCTGGCGGTGGTCGAAGCCCGCGGCTTTCGGGTGCGGGATGCGCAGCGGCTGCTGGGCCTCGATCTCGGAGTGACGCGGCTGCGTCCGCCGCCGGGCATGTCGGTGCAGGAGGCCTCGGCGGAACTGCGCCGCCTGGTGCCGCGACGTGCGGTCGATCTCGATCAGGTCTACCGCCTGCAGGAGGGGGGATGCGAGGGGCCGCAATGCTGGCCCCTGCGTCTCGTGGACTGGAGCGGCAGGCCTGCTGCCTGTGCCCCGCTACGGCCGATCGGGGTGATCGATACCGGCATCGATCGGAGCCGCCCGGCGCTGCGGGACGCGCCGATCGAGGTCCGTCATCTGGTCGAGGGCCGACGCGCCGATCCCGGCCACGGCACCGCCATCGCCGCCCTCTTGGTGGGCGGCCGGGGCACCGGTCTGCTGCCGGGAACGCGGCTGCTGATCGCCGATGTGTTCCGGCGGGACGCCGAAGGCGCGCTGACCGGTCCGCTGGAGATCGCCCGCGGTCTCGACTGGCTCGTGCGCCAGGGGGCTTCGCCCATCAACCTGTCGCTGGCCGGCCCCGACAACGCGGTGCTGCGGCTGGCCGTCGAACGGGTGCTGGCCAAGGGCTTCGTGCTGGTGGCGGCGGCCGGCAATGGCGGTCCCTGGGCGGAGCCGGCCTATCCCGCGGCATATCCCGGGGTGATCGCGGTAACCGCCGTCGACCGCGAGCTGCAGCCCTATCCGCGGGCCAATCGCGGCCCCTACATCGCCTTCGCCGCGCCGGGGGTGGGGCTGGTGACCGGCGCGGGGGCGCCGGCCCTCTCCGGCACCTCCTACGCCACCCCCTTCGTCACCGCCGCCGCCGCCCTGCTCCTGGCCGACGGCCGGCCGCGCTCGCCGGCGGCGCTCGAAACCGAGCTCGCGCTGCGGGCCCGGGATCTGGGTCC
>CAYYZI010000263.1:0-4837 GCA_964475675.1 uncultured Geminicoccaceae bacterium | reverse complement strand
GCGGCGGTTGCGCGAGGCCATCGTCGCGGGCCGGCTCGAGGATTTCTGCGCAGCCTTCACTGCCGAACAGACCGCGGGGGACATTCCGCCCCGGCAGGGCTAGGCTGCCGCAGGAGGGGGCGATGGCGTGACGGTCTTCGAACTCGCGGCCCTGCTGGTGGTGCTGGCAGCGGCGCTGGGCTTTCTCAACTACCGGCTGGTGGGTCTGCCGCACACCGTCGGTCTCACCGTGATGGGCGCGCTCGCTTCCTTCGCCCTGGTGGGGATCGACGCCGTGGTGCCCGGCTTCGGCATCCGCGCGGTGGTCGATGCAGTGCTGGGCGAGGTCGATTTCGCCCGTACCCTGCTCGACGTGCTGCTCTCCTTCCTCCTGTTCGCCGGCGCCCTGCATGTCGATCTCACCTATCTGCTGCAGCGGCGCTGGCTGGTGCTGGCGTTGGCCACCTTCGGCGTCCTCCTGTCGACGGCGATGATCGGCCTCGCCTTCTGGTATCTGGCCGGCTGGCTCGGTTTCGGCCTGCCGCTTCTCTGGTGTCTGGCCTTCGGGGCGCTGATCAGCCCCACCGATCCGGTGGCGGTGATGAGCATCCTCAAGACGCTGGGCGTGCCGCCCGCGCTGGAGGCGGCGATCGCCGGCGAGAGCCTGTTCAACGACGGGGTCGGCGTGGTCCTGTTTCTGATCCTGCTGGCGGCGGCCAGCGGCGGCGAGACCCTGTCGGTCGGCCGTGCGCTCGAGCTCTTCTTCGTCGAGGCGGTGGGTGGGTTCCTGCTCGGTCTGGCGCTGGGCTGGATCGCCTACCGCGCCATGAAGGCGATCGACGAGCACAATCTCGAGGTGCTGATCAGCCTCGCCCTGGTAATGGGCGGCTACGCCCTCGCCGGCCGGCTCGGGGTCAGCGGCCCGGTGGCGATGGCGGCGGCCGGCCTGCTGATCGGCAACCACGCCTACAATTACGCGATGAGCGATCGCACGCGCCGCCATCTGACCGATTTCTGGTCGCTGCTCGACGAGATCCTGAATTCGGTGCTGTTCCTGCTGATCGGCCTCGAGGTGGCGGCGATCGATTTCGCCTTTTCCCACATTCTCGCCGGCCTGATCGCCATTCCGCTGGTGCTGGTCGCACGTGCGGTCAGCATCGGCCTGCCCTTCACCCTGCTGCGAGGGCTCTACGATTTCGCGCCCGGTGCCTATGCGGTGATGGTCTGGGGCGGCCTCCGGGGCGGCATCTCGATTGCCCTGGCCCTGCTGCTGCCGGCCGGCCCGCTGCGCGACACGGTATTGACCGCGACCTTCCTGGTGGTGCTGTTTTCGGTGGTCGTCCAGGGCACCACCATCGGCCTGCTGGCACGGCGCTTTTTCGGCCGCGAGCTGGCCCGCGAGGGGTGATGGGAGGGGGCGAGTTCGGGCTTGACGGCATCGCGATTGGGCACAAGATGCGGCCCGCGGGCGCCTAGCTCAATTGGCAGAGCAGCGGACTTTTAATCCGCGGGTTCAGGGTTCGAGTCCCTGGGCGCCTACCAGGAACTTCGGTAGCACTGGCGAAGCACCGGCGCATCCGGGAGCCGCGCAACCGCACGGCCGGTTTTGCGCCGCGCTTTTCGAACATGCGGGCGTGTGCCCGATCTGCCCCGGCGAAGCGCCGGGTCAGATCGGGTGTCGCGGTGGTGGTGCACCTGGCCTTGCGGGGCCGGGCGTCTCAGTAAATGGAGGGGCCCCGGGAGGTCGAGCTGGTGGCGATGCTTTCGAGCGCCGAGGCCATGCTGCGGCCGCCGAGCCCGCCGACGCTGCCCATGCCCTCGGCGGCAGCGCCCAGAGCCTCACTGGGAATGCCGCCGACCGCCTCGATTTCGGCCATCGCCGCCTGACGCTCGCCGGGCTCCATGCGGTTCAGCTCGGTAGCGATCTCGCGAACCACGGTCTGGGCCACCTGGCTCTTCGGATAGCTGCGGACGAAGTCGAGCTTGGCCTTGAGATCGCCGCTCCAGACCGCGGACATGTAGGCCGCCACCTCGGCGAAGGAGCCGTAGCTGGGGGTCTCGGTCGCGGGCACGGCCGCCGCATCCGTGGCAATGCCGGCGGACAGGCCGAGTGCGCCCAATGCGGCCAACAAGCGTGCTTTCGTATTCGACATCCTGTTCTCCTCAACTTGCGGGGGAATCGTGGGAACCGACGGGCCGCACTCTAGAGGGCGCCTCGTTAAAATTCGGCTAATGCGGTGGGGTACCGGAATGCATCCCCGAGCAACGGGCCGCCTCGAACGGCGTTTCTTCCGTTAACGTTTCGTTAAGCAAATCGGAGGGAAGCCGTGAGCACGACCATCAGGAGCGCCGGCCTGTTCATTGCCGGCATGTTCGCGCTGGCCGCCGCGATGCCGTCGCAGGCGGCGAGGCTGCCGGCCGAGATCCGCCCGGATGCGGTGGCTGTGGCCGGCCCCATCGGATGGCAGCGCCTGTGCGAACGCAGCCCCGGGCTCTGCGTGTCCGAGCCGGCACCGGGGCCGCTCGAGCCCGACGCCGGGATGCGCTCGCTGCTCGCCAGCGTCCAGCGCGAGGTCGATGCCGCCATCCGGCCCCTCGAGGAGCTGCCGGGGGTCGACGAATGGCTGCTCGCACCCGCCGCCGGCGACTGCGAGGATTATGCGCTGACCAAGCGCGCGCGCCTGATCGCGGCCGGGGTCCCGTCGGGCAATCTCTATTTCGCGGTGGTTCTCACCGAACGCGACGAGTTCCACACCGTGCTGTTCGTCGACACCACTGACGGTACCCGGGTACTCGACAATCGGCTCGACGGGGTCGTCTCCTGGCAGGAACTGCGCGACCGGGGCGGCTATCGGCTGCTGATGGCCGAGCTGCCGGGAAGCGGCGGTCAGTGGCGCGCGACCGATGCGGGTCTGGCACTGGTGCTGCGCAACATCCTGCTCGGTGCGGTGAACCGGGCACCGGCAGGCTCGCCTACCGGCGCCGACCGCTAGGCGCCCGGGTCTGCCGTCGTTCGATTCCTCGCGAGTTCCTGCAGGGCGGCGGCCAGCCGTCGCCCGATCCAGCCACGGTCGTGGCGGGCCGCCGTGCGCCGGCCCGCTTCGCCCATGGCCCGCCGCGCGGCCGCAGACATGCGCAGCGCCCGCAGCAGCGCGTCGCGCAGTCCCGAAGGAGCGGTCGGCGCGTAGAGGATGCCGTTGGTGCCGTCCTCGACCAGCCCCTCGAAAGCCGGCAGGTCCGGCACGATTACCGGCACGCCCAGGGAAAAGGCCAGCATGACGCTGCCCGAAGTGGTGATCCGGCGATAGGGCAGCACCAGGAAATCGCAGGCCGTCACGGCCTTCCGGAAATCCTCGTCCTCCAGCAGCCGGTCGAGGACGGTGATCGAGGCACGCAGCATCGCCGGCAGGGTGTCGAGATCCAGCGGCGGAAACTGCCGGCCGGCCAGGAGCAGCCGGCAACTGTCGTGCGGCAGGGCGGCGAAGGCCGCCAGAAGCTCTGTCGCACCCTTGTAGGGCCGGATCGACCCCACGAGGCCGAACACCGTCCCCGCGCCGGCGAGCCCAAGGGCCGATCGCGCGGCTTCGGGGGTGATCGGTTCGGCCCAGAGACCGTCGTAATTGCCGTGGGGAAGGTGGAGGATGCGCTGCTCCGCGGCACCTCGCGCCAGGAGCGCCTCTTTTGCGAACCGGTTGTGGACATGGATCAGGCCGGCGCGCCGGATCAGCGCCTGCGACAGCCGCGCATGCAGGTTCGGAAAGCGGTTCTCGTGCGGCTCCAGATTGTGCACCGTCCAGGCCAGAACGCCGCCCGCCGCCAGGAAGGCGTCGAGCTGCCCGAGAAAGGCCGCGACCGTCTGTTCGGCTTCGGCCTCGCTGACCGCCCCGGCATGGATCGCTTCTTCCCAGTGCAGGTGGAAGACGATACCGCGGCCGGGCGGCAGCTGCTGGCACAGGGCGAGCGCCGTCTCGATCGATCCGGGCTCACTGGCGATGCCCGGCAGGCTGGCATAGAGCAGCCGCTGGTAGGGATTGTAGCGGCCGTAATCCTTGAAATAGACCAGCGGCAGACCGGGTTGCCGGCCGGCGGCGGGATCGGGCAGGGGCAGGGAGCGTCGGCCACGGTCCACGAACCGGGCGATGCGCCACTGCGCGGCCAGCAGCCTTAGGCGCGTTTCCAGCAGGGATGCGGCGGAGATGGCGCCCGGGCAGGCTTCCAGCGCCTCTCTCCGCGGCAGCAGTTCGACCGTCCAGCCGCGGCTGCGCACCGCCGGCAGATGCCCGGCATCGTCGGTGATCAGCAGCGGCAGGAAGTTCCGTGCCCGCGATTGCTCCCGCTCGATCTCTTCGAGCTCCTGTTCGAGCCGTGCCGTGGAAAGGCCGCAGACCGAGACCGCGATCACCGGCAGCGCCGTGCCGGCCAGACTGCGGCAGAAGTCTCCCGGTGCCACCGCCAGGGACCGCACGAGTTCTCCATCGCGCGGCCAGGCCTCGCCGGCGACCGCCCGATCCGGTGCCGGCGGCAGCGGCGCATATCTTCCGTCGCGGAAGGGGGGGAGCGCCTCGACCTCCACCCGGTCGACGGAGGACGCCGGGCTCGCCTCGCTCTCGGCCAGTCGCTGGCGCAGCCGGCGGATCAAGCGCGCCTGGCGCTCGAGCTCGAGCGCGGTACGGCTAGGCGTCGGCGGTTTCGCGAGCATCGGCCATGCTCCGTCTGTTCTGGGGCGGTGCCGGCTGCGGGCCGAGAACGGCCTCGGCAATGGCGCGTGCCGCCCGGGGGGCGCCGTTGGGCCGGGCAAGGGCCAGGGCATTGGCGCGCATCACCGCCCGAACGTTCGGATCCAGCAGGGCACGGAGGC
>CAYYZI010000262.1:0-4842 GCA_964475675.1 uncultured Geminicoccaceae bacterium | reverse complement strand
CCTGCCCTTCCTCCTGGGCCAGGTGATCCGCGCCTATGGCTGGCTCATCGTGCTCGGCAAGCAGGGCCTCCTCAATGCCGCGCTGGAGCTGGTCGGGCTCGGCCCGGTCTCCCTGATCTACACCTACAGTGGCGTCGTGCTGGGGCTGGTGCAGTACATGCTGCCCTTCGCCGTCCTCCTGCTGGCACCGGCCCTGACCGCCATCCCCCACGAGGTGGAGCTGGCTTCCCACAGTCTCGGGGCCACCCCCTGGCGGACCTTCCGCCATATCGTCCTGCCGCTGGCCCGGCCGGGGCTGGTGGCCGCCGGCGTCGTGGTCTTCACCCTCACCGTCACCGATTTCGCCATGCCCGAGATCATGGGCGGCGGGGCCAACGATTTCATCGCCAATGCCATCTACGATGCCTTCTTCCAGCTCAGCGACGCCGGCATGGGCGCGGCGCTCGGGATCGTGCTGACCGTCTTCGCCAGCCTGATCGTGGCCGTCGCCTTCCTTCTGGTCGGGGTCGCGGCACTCGGCCACGGGGCGCAGCAGAACCTGCGGGCGCGGCCATGAAACGGGGGCGTGGTCTCGAGCGTCTGATCGCGGCGACCGTGGCCTTCGATCTGCTGTTCCTGGCCCTGCCCACCCTGGTGATCATCGTCGCCTCCTTCACCGCGGGCCGCATCGTCGCCTTCCCGCCGGAAGGATTTTCCCTGCGCTGGTACCAGGCCATCCTGGAAAAGCGCGCCTTCGTCGATGCCTTTGCCCGCAGCGCCTATGTGGCCACCGTCTGCACCCTCATCAGCCTGCCCGCCGGAACGCTGGCGGCGCTGGCCCTGGCCCGCTGGCGATTGCGTCACGCGCTCGCCTGGCAGCTCTATCTGCTGCTGCCCTTCACCATTCCGCTGGTGGTCTCGGGGCTGGGGATGATGCTGCTGTTCGGCCGCATGGGCATGCTGGGCATGCTCTGGCCGGTGGGCCTCGCGCTGACCGTGATCAACCTGCCCTTCATGATCTGGGGGGTGGCGGCCTGCGTGAACCGGCTCGATCCCGATCTCGAGAACGCCGCCGCCAATCTCGGGGCGCCGCCGCTGCACGCCTTCGTCACCGTCACCCTGCCGGCGGTGATGCCGGGCATCGTCACCGGCGGCCTGCTGATGTTCATCCTCGCCTTCAACGAATTCATCGTCAGCCTGATGCTGGTCGATGCCCGCACCGTCACCCTGCCGGTGCTGATGTACAACTCCATCCGCTCCACCATCACCCCCGACCTCGCGGCACTGTCGGTGATCTACATCCTCGTCGCCGCGGTCACCGTGTGGCTGCTCGATCGCCTGGTGGGGCTCGAAACCTTTCTCCGTTCCCGCTGATCCGGAACCCAGCGCTATGACCACCACCCCTGCCATCATCGAGTACGAGAAGCTGAGCCCGACCGAGCGCGAACGCCTGCTGCAGCGGGCCGAGCACGATCTTTCCGATATCATGGACCGCGTGCAGGCGATCATCGGTGCGGTACGCGACGAGGGCGACGCAGCGCTGGCCCGCTTCGGCCGCGAGTTCGACCGCGCCGATGTCTCGCCGGCCACGCTCGAGGCCGCCCCCGAGGAGTTCGAGCAGGCCTTCGCCAACATCGAGCCCGAGCTTCTGGAGGCGATCGAATACGCGGTCACCAACATCCGCCGCTTCCACGAGGCCCAGAAGCCGCAGTCCATGTGGCTGATGGAGACCCGGCCCGGGGCGTTCGCCGGCGAGCGCACCACCCCGATCCCCTCGGTGGCCTGCTATGTGCCGCGCGGCAAGGGAGCCTTTCCCTCGGTGATGATGATGACCACCGTGCCGGCGGTGGTGGCCGGGGTTCCCGAGATCGTGGTGCTGACGCCGCCGACGCCGGAGGGCTCGGTGGACGCGGCGAGCCTGGTGGCCGCCCGCCTCGCCGGGGTCGAGCGGGTCTACAAATGCGGTGGTGCGGCGGCGGTGGCGGCCGCCGCCTTCGGCACCGCCACCGTACCCCGCTGCGCCAAGATCGTCGGCCCCGGCAGCCCCTGGGTAGTGGCCGCCAAGCGCCTGCTGGCCGACCGCATCGACACCGGCCTGCCGGCCGGACCGAGCGAATCCATCGTTCTCGCCGATGCCACCGCCGATGCCGAGATCGCCGCCATGGATCTGCTGATCGAGGCCGAGCACGGCCCCGACAGTGCGGCCTGGCTGGTCACCGACAGCCGCCCCCTGGCCGAGGGGGTGGTCCGCGCGCTTCCCGGATTGTGGGCCCGGATGGGTGAGCAGCGGGTGGCCTTCTCGCGCAGCGTGCTGACCGGCCGCCGCGGCGGCATCCTGCTGGTGCGCGACATGGAGCAGGGGGTAGAATTCGTGAACGCCTTCGCTCCGGAACATCTCGAGATCCTGAGCGCCGATCCCTGGGCACTGGCCGGCCGCATCCGCCATGCCGGGGAGATCCTGCTCGGCCGCAACACGCCCATCACCCTCGGCAATTTCGTGATCGGTCCCAACTGCGTGCTGCCCACCGGCGGCCATGCCCGCACCCATTCGCCGCTGTCGGTGCACGATTTCCTGAAGCGCACCTCGATCGCCTATGTGACGGCCGATGCCCATGCCGAACTCGCCCGTCACGCCGGCGTGCTGGCCAGGTACGAGGGCTTCGACGCCCATGCCAACGCGGTCTCGGGGCTGCGCCCGAAAGACGGTCGCTGACCGCCCGCGGTGGCGCAGGAGCGCTACTCGATGACCGCGATGTGCAGGGGCTCGGCGACGCCGGCGACGGCACGGGTCCTGCGGATCTTCCAGCGCCGCCGGCCGGCATAGCCCTGGGCGCAGGCGAGCTCCAGCATGTCGAGCGGCACGATCGCCCGGACCGCCTCCAGCTTGCAGTGCTTCTCGAGCTTGGCGGCGAGGTTCACCGGCTCGCCGATCACCGTGTATTCGAGCCGCTGGCTGTCGCCCACCGTGCCGAACATCACCCTGCCGGTGGCCGCCGCGGCTGCCACCTCCGGCGCCGGCAGCCCCCTGCGGCGGCGCTCCTCGCGCCAGGTCTCGCCGGCCGCCAGCACTTCCTCGATCGCCAGCATGGCTTCCAGAACGTAGCCGTCGGAGCCCCTCGCCGCGCCGAAACTGGCGAGGATGCCGTCGCCCATGAACTTGTCGATGCTGCCGCCGCAGCCGCGCACCGCCGCCACCATGCGGGACTGGTATTCCGACAGCAGACGCATCACCTCCGTCGGCTCCAGCCGGCTGGCCATCGGCGTGAAGCCGCGCAGATCGACATAGAGAATCGCGGCTTCCCGCAGCTCGGCCTGGCCCGGGGCCAACTCCTCGTCGGTATCGGCGATGCGTCCGGCCACCTCCGGGGCGAAGAAGCGCGACAGCTCCTGGGCCGCCTGATGCTCGATCGCCGCCCGCACCAGCAGCTTGCGCGCGCGATGCAGGGCCAGAGCCAGAATGGCGGTCACCATCAGGATCGACACCACCTTGTCGAACTCGGCACCGAGCAGGATCTTGAAGGAGGTGGTGTATTCGAGATAGTTGCGGGTGATCTCCATCTCGCCCTGTCCGAACACCGCATAGCCCAGCAGAATGAGCCAGCCGACCGCGCCGGCGACGCCGCAGAGGATCACGTAGGTGGGCTCGAAGCGGAGCGCCCGGAGGGCGATCAGGATGAAGATGTACATCAGGGTCGGCGCCTTGAGATAGATCGCCGGCGGCGCCTGATACTGGAGATGGAAGCTCCAGATGGTGACCATCAGCAGGGCCACGTCGACCACCACCGAAAGACAGAGAAAGCCCGGCCCGAGCCGGCCGCGAACGGCGAGCGCGAAGCGTACCAGGGTGAAGGCGGTATAGGCCACCAGCGCGATCGGCACCGGCTCGAAGGGAACGTCCGGCGGGAAGGCCTTGGGAGCGAGGCTGTAGAGGGTGGCGAAGGTGGCTACCGCCAGCAGCTGGATGCAGCTGACGATGATCTCGCTGCTGTCCTGGTCGCGACGGATGGCTTCGGCGACGCGGGCGGGGATGCGGGGCGGCGCCGGTGGTCCCAGCAGCAGATGCGCGAGACGTCGAAGCCAGCCCGAGGGCACCGGGCCACGCACGGATCGGGTTGCCAGGTTCACATTCGTGGTCCGTTCTCCGGAAAGGGAGCGGGGCTCGCAGCTCGCCCGCATCATGTCTGTTTCCCGCCGCCGGGAACAAGAGCCGAAACCTCGCAGCCCGTCAGAAGCGCGTGAGCCAGGGCGGCAAAGAACGGGCCGGCGGGAGATGCGCTGCTTGCATTGCTGCAATGCAAAAAACTCGCTTCTCGTCGGCCTCGCCGGTCGCCATATCCTGCGCGGCCCGGTGAATATCCACCGGAGCCGACTGCCTGCAGAAAGGTCGAGAGCCATGTCGGTACAGATTGCACGCCCGGGGATCACCTTCCGGGAGCCCGAGCGAAAGGGCCGCTTGCGGGAAGCCGTCGGCAGGCGCCTCACGGCCCTGGTCGAGCGTCTGAAGCGCCGGATCGAGGAGGAGCGCCGCTACCGGCAGACGGTACGCGAGCTGATGAGCCTCGATGATCGCGAGCTCGACGATATCGGCATCAGCCGCGCCCGTATCCGTGAACTCGCGCGTGACCTCGCGCGCGCGGAACGGTGAGCGGCGCCACCGCAGGGCCTGCGTTTCCCGGCCGACCGGCCGTCTTCGGGAGAAGGCGGCCGGTCGTGTTTTCGGCCCCGAACAAGTAGGCCCCCGTCCTTGCGGACGGGGGCCTTTCGGGCGCCGGGGGAGGCGCTGCGCCCGAACTCCTGTCGTCTGCCGCTACTGGCGTCGCAGACGCTGTTCCTGCTCGGCGAGCTTCGCGTCCAGCTCGACCT
>CAYYZI010000261.1:0-4853 GCA_964475675.1 uncultured Geminicoccaceae bacterium | reverse complement strand
AGAAACGGCTCCTCGAGCTCGCCCGGAAGGCGGGCGAGATCTCCGGCTCGCTGCAGGCCGCCGCGAGAGCCGAGGTGGAAGCGGCGCAGAACGCCCTCGCTGCGGGTTCGGCCGGGATCGAGACGATGCTCACCCGCGCCCGCTGGCTGCTCCTCGTGGCCGTCCTGCTGGTGATGGCCGTGAGCGTGATGATCGGCTGGTCCTATCTCCAGAAGAAGGTGGTCCGTCGCCTCAACGCTCTGCACGATGCCACCCTGGCGGTGGCGGAGGGGCGGCGCGATGTGGCGATCCCGGAGGAGGGCAACGATGAACTGGCCGCCATGGGACGTGCCCTCGCCCTGTTCCGGGACAAGAGCGCCGAGGTCGAGCGGCTGGAGGCGGAACGCAAGAAGCTCGCCGCCGAAGCCGAACAGGAACAGCGTCGCACGAGAAAGGCACTGGCCGAGCGGCTGCAGGCGGAAATCGGCGAGATCGCCGATCAGTTCGCACGCGCCGCGGCGTCCCTTTCGACCGCGGCGCGGGATCTGGCCAACAGCGGGCGGGATGGAAGCGAGATCGGCAAGATCGATCTCGTCGCGAGAACCTGCCGCGAACTGGAAGCGGCGGCCGGGGAGATCGCCCAGCAGATGGACCGCGCCCGCAGTATCGGGGAAAAGGCCACCGCCGACAGCGAGCGCTCGACCAGGGCCGTGGAGGAGCTCGATGGCACCATTGCCGAAATCGAAGAGGTGGTGACCCTGATTTCGGATATCGCCGAACAGACCAACCTCCTGGCGCTGAACGCGACCATCGAGGCGGCGCGTGCCGGCGACAGCGGCAGAGGCTTTGCCGTCGTGGCTTCCGAAGTGAAGGCGCTGGCCAACCAGACTGCCTCGGCGACCAGCCGGATCGCCGAACGGATCACCGCGATCCGCCAGAGCAGCCGCGGTACGGTGGAGGCGATCACCGCGACAGCGGGAATGGTACGCGAACTCGCCGATGTCGCGGCCGCCGTGGCCGCCGCTCTCGAAGAGCAGAGTGCCGCCACCCGGGCGATCCTCGACAATGTCGAGGTCGCCATCGGCTCCGCCACCGAGATGCAGCACGCCACCGAGGGTGTGGCCGCGGATGCGGAACGTCTGCGCAGCGAGGTGTGCAGCTTCGTCGCCGAAATCACCGCTGCCTGAGGCCGGGAGACGGGGCCGCGGGATCACCACGCCTCGTCTCCCGGGCCATCCGTCCCGCCCGGCGACAATGGCCGTCGGGCGGCGGATTTCGAGATACCGTTACGGTCTCGCGCGAAAAGCGCTTCGACACTTGTCGAACAGGCAGCGCGGGCGCAACAATGCGCTGCGCAGAGGGGAGGAGGCGATGGAGCGTCCGCCGGTCGTATGGCTTTTGGTGGTGGCCCTGCTGACGGGCTGTGTCTGGTACGGCTACCGTTTCTGGACGGCCTATGCGGTGCCGCTCGCGGCGCGCCCGGATGCCTCGGACTGGATCCTGCCGATCTTCTATGTGCTGTGGTACGCCTTCCTGGTCACCGGCTTTCTGCGCATGCAGGGCTGGGCACGGGCGCTCTTCCTGTTCGTGACGCCGATGCTGTTCGCCGTCGACATCGCCGTCCAGCTCATCGAGTACGACCCGCTGCCCCCCGATCTTCTGGCCGGCATGGGCCTTTACGTGATCTTCGCCTGGGCCCTGTCGCGCAAGCGGGTGGTCGAACTGTTCACCTGACGGCCGCAGTGCGCCTCAGGCCAGGAACACGCCGCTCGCCGGATCGAACAGCATGACATCCTCGCGCCGGTAGTGCAGGGGCACGCGGGTGCCCGGTTCCATGCGCTGCCGTGGCGAGGCCACGGCGCGGAAGAGCTCGCTGCCGCTGCGCAGAGCGAGGATCGCCATTTCCCCGAGATACTCGAAGATGTCGACTTCCGCCTCGATCCGCTCGCTCCCGGCGGCCGGTTCGATGGCCAGATTCTGCGGGCGGATGCCGACCACCACCTCGCTCCCGGAAAACCTCTCCAGCGCCTTTCGCCGTGCCGCGTCGGGGCGGAAGACGAGCTCCGTTCCCTCCACCGGCAAAAGCAGCTCCTCGCCCTCGCGGCGGATGTGGGCGGTGAAGAAGTTGGTGGCCGGCTCGCCGATGAAATCGGCCACGAAGTGGTTGGCCGGCCGGTTGTAGAGGGCGTCGCGATCGCCGAACTGCTGGAGCTCGGCGTTGCTCATCACCGCCACCCGATCGGCCAGCGCCAGAGCCTCGATCTGGTCGTGGGTGACGTAGATCATGGTCCGCCCGAGCCGCTGGTGCAGCCGCTTGAGTTCGAACAGCATGCGGAACTTCAGATGGGCATCGATATGGCTCATCACCTCGTCGAGGATGAACACCGCCGGATCGCGCACCAGTGCCCGGCCGAGGCTGACCCGCTGCTGCTGGCCGCCGGAAAGCTGGCCGGGCTTCTGATCGAGAATGTTCTCGATCTCCAGGAGACGGGCGATCTCCCGCACCTCGCGCTCGATCCGCGCCCGCTCGAGGCCCCGCACCTCCAGCGGAAAGGCCAGATTCTCGAACACCGTGAAGGTCGGGTAGAGGGCGTAGGTCTCGAAGGCCATGGCCACGTTGCGGGCCTCGGGCCCGCGTTCGTTGACCCTCTGGCCGTCGAAGCGGATCTCGCCGCTGGTGATGTCCTCGAGCCCGACGATCATCCGGAGCGTGCTGGTCTTGCCACAGCCCGAGGGACCGAGAATGGCGACGAACTCCCCGTCCTCCACGGTCAGCGAGAGATCGCGCACCGCATGCACCTCGATGCCGCGGCCGCGGTAGATCTTGTTGACGCGTTCGAGTTCCACGCGGGCCATGGGTTCAGCCGATCAGGTTGATGCCCCGATCGGGGCAGAAGAGGAGAAAGGCGCTCTCGTCGAATGCCAGCCGGACGCTGTCGCCGGGCCGGAAATCCACTTCCACCGGGGTCAGCACATTGAGCCGGAAGGGCCCGAGCTCGGCCAGCAGCACCCCCTTGGCGCCGAGCGGTTCGTAGAGCTCGACCCGGGCCTCCACCACCTCGTCCCCGTCTGCCGCGGCGCTCGTGCCGTCGAGCAGGGCGATATGGTGGGGACGAACGCCGAGCACCACCCGCCTGCCGCCATATCCGGAAAGGGCCGCCGCTTGGGCCGCGTTCAGGGAAAGCCGCGTGGAAGTGCCTTCGAGCTGCAGCCTCACCCCGTTGCCCTCGGCGACCAGCTCCGCCGGCAGCAGATTGATGGTGGGCTGGCCCAGATGGCGGGCGACGAACAGGCTCTGCGGCCGCTCGAACACTTCCTCGGGACTGCCGATCTGCACCAGACCACCCGGCCCCATCACCCCGATCCGATCGCCCAGCGAGAGGGCCTCGGCATAGTCGTGGGTGACGTAGAGGGTGGCGGTGCGCCGAAGCTCCTCGAGATGATGGAACTGCTCGCGCAGTTCCTGGCGGATCTTGGCATCGAGATGGCTGATGGGCTCGTCGAGAAGGAACACGTCGGGATCGCGCACGAGGGTGCGGCCCAGCGCGGTGCGCTGCTTCTGGCCGCCCGAGATCTCGCCCGGACGGTGCTCGAGGATGTGCTCGATCCGAAGCAGCTTCGCCACCTCCATGACCTTGCGGCGGATCTCCTCGGCCGGCCGCCGTCGTGCCCGCAAGGGGCTCGCGATGTTCTCGAAGACGGTGAGATGCGGATAGAGCGCATAGCTCTCGAAGGTCAGCGCCACGTTGCGGCGATATGGCGGCAGTGGCGAGATGTCCTCACCCCGGACCCGGACGGTTCCGGCCTGGGGGCTTTCCAGCCCGGCCACGCAGCGCAGCAGGGTGGTCTTGCCGATCCCCGAGGGGCCGACCACGACGAAGAACTCGCCCGCCTCGACATCGAGATCGAGGCGATCGAGCACCACATGGTCGAACGCCTTGCACAGCCCGCGGATCTCCAGGAGCGCCATGGCTCAGCCCTTCACCACGCCGAGGCTGAGGCCCCGGACCATGTAGCGGCGCAGCAGGATGAACATCACCACCGGCGGCAGCACGGCCACCAGCGAGAAGGCCATCACCAGGTTCCACAGGGTCTGGCTGCCCTGGGTGAAGGTCGGGATGTGGACCGGGAAGGTCTTGACGTTGGTGCCGGTCAGCAGATTGGCGAAGAGATACTCGTTCCAGGCGAAGATGAAGCACAGCATGGCGACCGAGATCATCCCCGGCAGCACCAGCGGCAGGGTCACCCGGAAGAAGGCCTGGAAGGGCTTCCAGCCGTCGACATAGGCCGCCTCCTCCAGCTCCACCGGGGCGTCGCGGAAAAAGACCATCATCAGCCAGGTCGCCAGCGGCAGGTTGAACACCAGATAGAGCACGATCAGCGAGAAGTAGCTGTCGGTGCCCCAGGGCGTGTTGTCGAACAGGAAGAACATCGGAATCAGCACCGCCACCGGCGGGAACATGCGGTTGGAGAGGATCCAGAAGGCCAGGTTCTCGCCCACCGGTCCCTTGAGGTAGCGGGCCAGGGCATAGCCCGCCAGCGTGCCGAGAAAGAGCGACAGGGCGGTGTTGGCAAGGGCGACGATGATGCTGTCCTGGAGCGCCTTGAGGCTGCCCGGATCGGCGAAGATGCCGGCATAGTTGCCGGGCACCAGCACCTCCGGCCAGAAGGTGGGGATCATGCGGTTGATCTCGGCCACCGGCTTCAGCGAGGTAATGAGCTGGAAATAGAAGGGGAACAGGGTGAAGAACAGCCAGATCCCCAGAAAGGCCAGCAGCAGCGCGCGGACCAGGCGGGCGGTGGTCTCGCTCATGCCGCCCTCACGCGAAGGCCTGGGCCTTCAGCACCCGTTTCAGGTACTGGAGGAAGAGGGT
>CAYYZI010000260.1:0-4891 GCA_964475675.1 uncultured Geminicoccaceae bacterium | reverse complement strand
TTTTTCCTCCACAAGCTCGGCAGAGCCCAGGTCTCCAGCCTCGATGTCCTCGGTTGCGCCTTCCTACTGGAGGGAGATCAAATCGAACGTCGAGGAGGTGGTGTTCACCCCCATCTCCCAGGACGCCACCCGGGTGGCGGCGCTCATTTCCGGCGAGCTCGATCTGGCCTATCCGATCCCCGTGCAGGACTGGAACCGGCTGGAAGCGGCCGACGGCGTCTCGCCGCTGACCGGTCCCGAGGCCCGGACCATCTTCCTCGGCATGGACCAGGCCCGCGACGAACTGCTTTACTCCAACATCAAGGGCAGGAATCCCTTCAAGGACGTGCGGGTGCGCGAGGCCTTCGCCCATGCCATCGATCTCGAGGCCATCAAGAACAAGGTCATGCGCGGCGCCTCGACCCCGACCGGGCTGATGATCGCCCCCCAGGTCAACGGCTTCAATCCCGAGCTCAACACCCCCTACGAATACGATCCCGATCTCTCCAGGAAGCTGCTGGCCGAAGCCGGCTATCCGGACGGGTTCGAGGTGACGATGGACTGCCCCAACAACCGCTACGTCAATGACGAGCGGATCTGCCAGGCGGTGGCCGCCATGCTGGCGCGGGTGGGGGTCGAGGTCGATGTGCTGGCCCAGCCCAAGTCCAAGTATTTCGCCAAGGTCCTGGCCCAGAACAACTACGACACCAGCTTCTATCTGCTGGGCTGGACCCCGGGTTCGATGGATGCCCACAACGTGCTGCAGAACCTGATCTCCTGCCGCAACAAGGAGACGAGGGCGGGGCTGTTCAATCTCGGCGGCTACTGCAATCCCCGGGTCGACGAGCTCACCGGTCTGATCGCCGCGGAGACCGACCCCGCCAGGCGCCAGGCCCTGATCGACGAGGCCTTCACCATCCACAAGCGCGAGGTGGGCCACATCCCGCTCCATCAGCAGCCTCTTTCCTGGGGCGTGCGGGACGGCGTCACGGTCGCCCAGCGGGCGGACAATGTCCTCGATTTCCGCAACGTGGTCCTGCCCTGAGCGGGCGGATGACAGGGCCCGGGCGCCACGAGCGGCCCGGGCCGGCGGCACGGGAGGCCCCGGGAGACCCTTCGGGTAAGGCCGGGCGATGATCGGCTTCGTGGTCCGCCGGCTGCTGCAGTCGATCCTCGTCATGCTGACGGTGGCGCTGATTGCCTTCGCCCTGTTCCGCTATGTGGGCGACCCCATCAACAATCTGGTGGGGCAGGACACCTCCGCCATCGAGCGCGAGCAGCTCCGCCAGAAGCTCGGCCTCGACGATCCCTTCCTCGTGCAGTTCGCGCGGTTCGTCGGCAATGCCGTGAAGGGCGATTTCGGCATCTCCTACCGCCACCGCCGGCCGGTCGCCGAGCTCATCGCCGAGCGCATGCCGGCGACCCTCGAGCTGTCGGTCATCGCCGCCCTGATCGCATTGCTCGTCGGCCTGCCGATGGGGGTCTACACGGGCCTGCACCGGGACGGCTTCCTGTCGCGCAGTTTCATGGCCCTGTCGCTGATCGGCGTGTCGCTGCCCACCTTCCTGATCGGCATCCTGCTGATTCTGCTGTTCGGGGTGGTGCTCCGATGGCTGCCCACCTTCGGCCGCGGCGAGGTGGTGGCGATCGGCTGGTGGACCACCGGACTGCTGACGGTCTCCGGTCTCAAGGCCCTGATCATGCCGGCCATTACCCTGGCCCTGTTCCAGATGACCCTGATCATGCGGCTGGTGCGGGCGGAGATGCTGGAGGTGCTCAGGACCGACTACATCAAGTTCGCCCGCGCCCGCGGGCTCTCCAACCGCGCCATCCATTTCGGCCATGCGCTGAAGAACACGCTGGTGCCGGTGATCACCATCACCGGCCTGCAGCTCGGCTCGATCATCGCCTTCGCGATCATCACCGAAAGCGTGTTCCAGTGGCCGGGCATGGGGCTGCTGTTCATCCAGGCCATCAACGAGGTCGATATCCCGGTGATGGCGGCGTATCTGGTGATGATCGCCCTCTTCTTCGTGGTCATCAATCTGGCCGTGGATCTCCTCTACTATCTGGTCGATCCGCGCCTGCGCATCGATCGCGACCGGGCGGCGGGCCATGGCTGAGCAGCTCCGGCGCGCACCGCCGCGGCGGATTCTCGCCCGGCTCCTCGACAGCGATCTGTTCTACAGCTTCACCCGCTCGCCGGTGACGGTTCTGGCGGCGCTGATCACCGCCGTCATGATGGGGGCGGCCGCCTTCGCTCCCTGGGTGGCGCCGCACACGCCCTTCGATCTCGCCACCCTCGATCTGCTCGACGCCTTCACCCCGCCGGTCTGGGTGGAGGGCGGCGACTGGCGCTACCTGCTGGGAACCGACGATCAGGGACGCGACGTGCTGTCGACCATCATCTACGGGGCGCGGGTATCGCTGCTGGTGGGTTTCGCCGCGGTGTTCCTGGCCATGTTCCTCGGCGTCGCCCTCGGGCTGCTGTCGGGCTATCTGGGCGGCATGGTCGATTCGGTGATCATGCGCATCGCCGATGTCCAGCTCAGCTTTCCGACCATTCTCATCGCCCTCCTGATCGACGGTGTCGCCCGCGGCCTGCTGCCCCGCGACATGCACGAGGAGATGGCGGTCTATGTGCTGGTGTTCGCCATCGGCATCTCCGGCTGGGTGCAGTATGCGCGCACCGTCCGCGGCTCGACGCTGGTGGAAAAGCGCAAGGAATACGTGCAGGCGGCGCAGGTGATCGGCATCCGCCCCTGGCGGATCATGCTCCGCCATGTGCTGCCCAACGTGATGGGCCCGGTGCTGGTGATCGGCACCATCCATCTCGCCATCGCCATCATCACCGAGGCCACGCTGTCGTTTCTCGGCGTCGGGGTGCCGGCGACCCAGCCCTCGCTCGGCACCCTCATCCGCATCGGCAACGATTTCCTGTTCTCGGGCGAATGGTGGATCACCATCTTCCCCGGCGCGGCGCTCGCCATCCTGGTGCTGTCCGTCAATCTCCTGGGCGACTGGCTGCGCGACGCCCTCAATCCGAAGCTTCGCTGATGCCGGCCGAAACACCGCCCCTTTTGGAGGTCCGCGATCTGCGGGTGGAGATCCCGACCCGGCGCGGGGTGCTGGTGGCGGTGGACGGAGTCTCCTTCCATATCGACGAGGGCGAGGTGCTGGGGGTGGTCGGCGAATCCGGTGCCGGCAAATCCCTCACCGGCGCGGCCATCATCGGCCTTCTGGAGCCTCCCGGGCGGGTCGCCGCCGGACGGATCGCGCTCGAGGGGAGGCGGATCGACAATCTCGACCCGGAATCCATGCGGCGCCTGCGCGGGCGCCGGATCGGCATGATCTTCCAGGATCCGCTGACCAGCCTCAACCCGCTCTACACCATCGGCCGCCAGCTCGTCGAAACCATCCTCACCCATACCGAGTTGAGCGAGCGCCAGGCCCGCGAGCATGCCATCGGCCTCCTCGCCGAAGTCGGCATCCCCTCGGCCGCCGAGCGTTTCCATCACTATCCCCACCAGTTCTCGGGCGGCATGCGTCAGCGGGTGGTGATCGCGCTGGCGCTCTGTGCCAACCCGCGGCTGGTGATCGCCGACGAGCCGACCACTGCCCTCGATGTCTCCATCCAGGCCCAGATCATCGCCCTCCTGAAGCGGCTCTGTCGCGAGCACGGCACCGCCGTCATGCTGATCACCCACGACATGGGGGTGATCGCCGAGACCGCCGATCGGGTGGCGGTGATGTACGCCGGGCGCATCGTCGAGATCGGTCCGGTGCGCGAGGTCATCAAGCAGGCCCGCCATCCCTACACCATCGGGCTGATGGGCTCGATCCCGCTGGTCGGCCAGGATGTCGAGCGGCTCTCGCAGATCGACGGCGCCATGCCGCGCCTCGACGAGATCCCGGTGGGCTGTGCCTTCCACCCGCGCTGCCCGCACGCCGATGCGCGCTGCCACGGCGAGCGGCCGGTACGGGTGCGGCTGGGCAGCTCGGAGGTGGCCTGCTGGCATGCCGATCGGCTGACCGGGCGCGGCGCGGTCACCGTCGGTGTGGCACGGGATCGGCAGGTGAGGGAGGCGCGGGCGGCGGAGATCGGGCAGCCGCTCGTCGAGCTGCGCGATCTGGCCCGCCATTTCGACGTCTCCGCGCCCTGGCTGACCCGCCTGTTTTCCCGCGAGGGGCGCAGGATCCTGCGCGCCGTCGATGGCATCGACCTCACCATCCCCCGGGGAAAGACCTTCAGTCTCGTCGGCGAGTCCGGCTGCGGCAAGTCGACCGTGGCCCGCCTCGTGGTGGGGCTCTACCGGGCCAGCCGCGGCACCATCCTGTTCGACGGCCAGGACTACGCGAAGCTCCGTTCGCATGCCGCCATGGCCCCGGTGCGGCGGCGCCTGCAGATGATCTTCCAGGATCCCTATGCCAGCCTCAACCCGCGCTGGCGGGTGGCGGAGATCGTGGCCGAGCCCATCCGCGCCCACGGGCTGGCCCGCGATCGCGCCGAAATCCGCGAGCGGGTGCGGAGCCTGCTGCGTCAGGTCGGCCTTTCGGAAAGTGACGGGCGCAAGTATCCGCACGAATTCTCGGGCGGCCAGCGCCAGCGCATCTCGATTGCCCGGGCACTGGCCAGCCGCCCCGAATTCCTGGTCTGCGACGAGCCCACCTCGGCCCTCGACGTCTCGGTGCAGGCCCAGATCCTCAATCTGATGCGCGATCTGCAGCGCGAGCTGGGCCTCACCTATCTGTTCATCAGCCACAATCTGGCCGTGGTCTACTACATCTCCGATTATGTCGGGGTCATGTATCTGGGACGCCTGGTGGAATGGGCGGAGGCCAAGGCCCTGTGCCGCGACCCGAGGCACCCCTAGACGCGCATGCTGCTCGACACAGATCGGAAGAGCACACC
>CAYYZI010000259.1:0-4908 GCA_964475675.1 uncultured Geminicoccaceae bacterium | reverse complement strand
GGTTCCAGCAGCGCCACGAGACGCGGCGACACGCTCGCCGCCGGCACCGACGCACAACCCGACGCGCCACCTACGAGTGCGCGTCCTCCCGGAGCGGCTGCGGCGCCGCCTTCGCGCGGCGGCGGGCCGTGCTCCGCATCCGACCCTGCCGCCTGCCCGGAACGGCTGCAGCGGGCGGCCGAGGCGGGGGACGCCGAGGCCATGTATCTGCTCGGCGTGGCCCATGCCCAGGGCAGGCTGGTGCAAAAGGACGAGGCGCAGGCGGCGCGCTGGTTCGCGAGAGCGGCGCAGCGCCACCATCTGCGGGCCAAGGTCAGCCTCGGCTACTGCTGTGCCGCCGGCCGCGGGGTGCCGCGCAATCCCGAGAAGGCCTACATCCTGTTGCGCGAGGCCGCAGATGCCGGCGATCCGCAGGGGTTCGAGCTGGCCGAAAAGGTGGCGCAGCGGCTGCATGGCGAGGTGCTGCGACGCTGCGAACGGGAGATCCGACGTCGGCGCATCCTGCGCGCGGCCAGGCATCGCACGGCGTCGCCCGCGGCAGCGGCGCGGGCGACGGAGCAGGGCGAGCCGCCGGACGCGGATGGCGAGGATTTCGAGATCATCGAGATCGAGGTGCCGGAGATGGGCGACTGACAGCGGGCGGCGGCCGCCGGTCGCGTCCCGCAGGCTCTGGCTGGCGGTTGCGGCGTGGCGTCGCCTGGGCGACCCCCAACCCGAGGATCGCCGCATAGGTGACGGCGACGGCGGGAATCTGGATCGAGAAATCGACCAGCGCATGGAAGCCGACCAGCACCGTCGCCGAGGCCGCCAGCAGGGGAAAGATGCGATTGCGCCGGCGGCGGAAGATCCCGGCCAGGCTGTAGGCGAACAGGGCGGCCATGCCGGCATAGAGGGTCACCGTCGCCGGCAGGCCGAGCTCCACCGCATGCTCCAGATAGGTGTCGTGGGCGCGGTCGAAGATGAGATCGAAGCGGGCATCGCGATAGAGCATGAAGACCTGCTCGAAGCCGCCATAGCCGTGGCCCAGCCAGGGCCGGTCGCGCACCATCGCGAGGGCCAGCCCGTAGATCTGCAGACGGCCGGCATCCAGCTCCTCGGGCGCCAGCAGGCGCTGCAGCACCGGCTCGCCGCCGAGACCGATCAGCAGCCAGCCGGTGGCGATCAGCAGGGCGCCGGCGGTCAGGGCCGGCAGCGGCTTCGGCCGGGTCGCCAGATAGGTGGTGAACAGCAGGAAGACGGTGGCCACCAGCAGGCTGGCGAAGCCGCCGCGCGAGCCGGTCAGCAGAACCGCGGTACCGAGCAGGACGAGCAGCACCGGCAGGTACCAGCGGCGGCCGAAGAGGCCGTCGAGCAGCGCCCGCAGCATGCCGCGCTGGCGGCTTTCGCGCAGGCCCGGGGCGAGCCGTTCGACCAGCAGCGCCAGCACCGCCAGAAAGCCGATCCCGAGATAGGTGGCGGCATGGTTGCGGTTGACGAAGCTGCCGCTGAGCGTGCCGCTGGGACCCGGCCCGTCCGCCACCCAGGGTACGACATCGAGGCCGGCGAACAGCCGTAGCAGACCGTAGAGCGCCTGCGCGGTGATGATCGCCAGCAGGGCGTGCAGGAGGCTGCGTGCCCGGCGGGAGTCCCGGGCGAACAGGAAGGCCAGCAGCCCGGCCGCAACATGGGCCAGCAGGCGCATCAGATTGTCGAATGTGCGCTCGGCGCTCAGGGAGACGGCCGACAGGGCGGGCAGGCCGGCATCCCGTACCTCCCGCCAGAGCGGATGTTCCCAGCTCGCCGGCAGCAGCCCCGGTGCTCCCTGCAGCGCCGCCCATCCCGCGGCGAGGAGCAGCGCCGTGACGGCGATGGACGCGATCGGCGGTGCCCGGCCCTCCGGCCCCGCCCGCAGGCCGCCGAGCCCGGCGAGCAATGCCGCGAGGCCGATGGCCAGGGCCAGCAGCGACCAGGCCAGCGGCCGGTTGGCGCCGTAGGGCAGCGGTGCCAGGGCCAGCAGCAGCACGAACAGCGGCCAGGCCGTTCTCGCGCAGATGCCGGCGATCCGCGGGAGCAGCGATGCCTCTGCCATCTCGCCTGCGGTCCCTCGCGCCCGGAGCGGGCTTCGCTCAGTCGACGTAGTAGCGCTGGTACTTGTTGTAGTAGCTGTCACGCCCGCCATAGCCGTAGCGGGCGAGCTTGACGAAGTCGACCATGGTCAGCGCAGCGCCGGTCACCTTACCGCCGCCCTTGGCCATCTCCTCGAGGGCCCCCTCCACGGCATCGGCATCGGTCTCCTCCCAGCGGATCAGGAACAGCACCGCATCGGCCAGCTCGGCCAGACGCCGAGCGTCGGTCACCCCGAGGGTAGGGGTGCTGTCGAGGATCACGAAATCGTAGATCCGGGCGAGCTCTTCCAGCATGTCGCGCAGCCGCCGCGAGGCGATCACCGCCCCCGGATTGGTCAGCGATTTCTGGGTCGGCAGGAGATCGATCTTGAGCAGCGGGTCGTGGGTGATCGCCTCTTCGAGGGGCAGGCTGCCCATCAGGTGCTCGACCAGCCGCGGGGGTTTCGCCCCCGGCTGCGGGCGGAGCTGGCGCACCAGCGAGGGGTGACGCAGATCGAGATCGACCGCGATCACATTGTGCCCCTCGCTGGCGAGCAGGGTGGCGAGGCTGAGGACGGTGGTGGTCTTGCCCTCCGAGGGGAGCGAGGAGGTGACCTGGATGATCCGCGGCGG
Organism: uncultured Geminicoccaceae bacterium; assembly: GCA_964475675.1. GTDB lineage: Bacteria > Pseudomonadota > Alphaproteobacteria > Geminicoccales > Geminicoccaceae > JALSRW01. Next base: position 2,191 of record CAYYZI010000259.1, on the reverse strand, counting down.
ATGGTCGATGTCCGAGGCCCGCAGGGAGGTGGCGAGGGCCCGCATGGCCTCGGCGTAGACCGACAGCGGCTTGGCCGCCAGATAGTAGGCGGGCGAGGGGAACCGTCGCAGCGTCTTGGCCGGCAGTTCGGGTACCAGGGCGAAACAGGGCAGGCCGAACAGGGCCTCGATCTCGCGGGCGGTGCGCAGCCCCGAATCGAGCCGCTCCCGCACCAGGGCCAGGCCGAGGCCGACCGAGCCGGCGCCGAGGAAGCCCAGCAGCGCGAACAGCGGCGGCGGCACCGTGCTGGGCTTGGCCGGGGGCTCGGCGCGGGCGACGATGCGGGCATTGGGCTTGGTCAGCTTGACTTGGGCCTCGATTTCCTTCTGCTTCTGGGCGAACTGGTCGTGGAGCTTGCGGTTGGCTTCCAGCTCGCGCTCCAGCTCGCGAAGCTTGATGGCCGCCCGTGCCGCCTCGTTGTTCTTGCTCATGAGTTCGGCGATATCGGCCTCGATCGAGCGCTCGCGCTCGCGCAGCACCGCCACCTCGTTGCCCAGATTCTCGATGATGCGCCGGATCTCGCGCTGCTGCTGCTCCCTGAGCTTGCGCTGTTCCTCGCGCAGCCGCATGATGGTCGGATGCTTGGGGCCGTAGGTGCTGAGCAGCTCGGCCTCCTGCATGGCGAGCCCCCGTTCCTGCTCCCAGAGGCTCTGCATGTAGGGGCTCTCCAGTACCTCCGACAGCGCATTCAGGCTCTCGCCGCGGCGCACCAGGCTCTGCACGTAGCGGATCCGGGATTCCTTCTCCCGTCGCTCGGCCCGGGCGGCGACCAGCATCCGGGTCAGGGTCTGGGCCTGCTCGGTCTCGGGGGCGATCGACTGGCTCTGCAGCAGATCGTGGCGGGCGCGATATTCCTCGATGGCGTTCTCGGTGCTGCGGATGGTGTCGCGGAGCTCCGAGAGGCGCTGCTTGAGCCACTCGTTGCTGGCCTGCAGCGAGGCGATGCGATCGCCGCTCTGCTGTTCGAGGAAGAGCTCGGCGACGGCGTTGGCGGCGCGGGCGGCCTCGCCCGGATCCTCGGCGGAATAGGACACCGAAAGGATCAGCGAACGCCCTTCCTGGCGCACCCGCAGGGCCTTCGAGAACTCCTCGAGCCGTGCCCGCATCAGCTCCTGACGCAGTTCGTCGAGGGGTGGCAGCGGCTTGTCGCGGGCGAGACCGGTGGCCAACAGCCAGTCCGAGGGCAGGAAGCGGGCGAGCCAGTCCGAGCGGGCCCGGGCCGCGGCCGCCTCGGCCTCGGCCATCCGGCGCAGTTCCTCGGGATCCTCGGGAACCAGCTGGAGCCGGTCGACCACCCGCTCCAGAAAGCTCGGCGATTTGGCGAGGCGGAGCTGGGTCTCGACATAGCTGGCATTGGGCGCGGCGCCGGAGGCCAGCGCCTCGAGATCGGTCAGAGGATTGCTGCGCGGCTCGAGAAGAAGCAGTGCCGTGGCCGAATAGGTCGGCTCGCGCGTGTAGCCGTAGAGGCCGCCGATGACCGTCCCGAGTATCGCGCAGCCGAGGATCAGTCGCGCACGGCGCCGAAGGAACGCGAGGATGCCACGAAGATCCGTGCCGCCCCCGGCTTCCACCGGTTCGACATCATAGTACTTGGATACGGCCGCCCTGTCTTCTTCACGTCGCATGGAATCCGTCATGCAAACCTTTTTCCGCGTTTCCTCAATGGAACAATCTATGTCGCAAACAGTCTCCGGGCTTTCCGCCCGCACTCTTCCGGATATCCCGTAGCGGCCGGGTGCGTCAAGCGGACTCGGCGTAGCAGCCCGCAAATCGGCATCGTGAAGTCCCCGGCTGCGACCGGGGGGAGGCAGGAGCGGTCGCCTGCGTCCAAGCCACGGAAACACGGGGAAAAGCGCGGTCGGGCTACACGGCCGGGGCGGACCGGCGGCCGGCCGGGTTGCCGGTGCGGGCAGATCGCGGCGATCGACCGGGGGCGGCGCCGCTACCGGGTGGTCGGGCCTTTTCCAGTTGTGGTTGTTTGTTACGGCAATTGTTACCCCGATTAGTTAGGGTGACCGGCGCCATGTCACCCCTTGATTTCGGTGGGCGCTTGACAGGTCCGGTTTTTGCCGACAATCATATAATCAGGATTTGCTCATACCCCGACTGGTGATCCCCGCTGGCCCGATAGACTGGGGGCCCGAGTGATCG
>CAYYZI010000258.1:0-4909 GCA_964475675.1 uncultured Geminicoccaceae bacterium | reverse complement strand
ACTTACTAATATTTACAGCCGTTTTTATCCTCCCCTTCTCCACAAATGCTCAAATGTCCCGCCCGGCCAAGGTGATCCGTCCGGCATCCGCCGCCAGTTCGCCCGACAGCAGGTTCAGAAGGGTGGTCTTGCCGGCGCCGTTGGGGCCGATCAGACCGTGGATCTCGCCGCGCGGCAGGAGCAGGGAAACGCGGTCGCAGGCGATGACCCCGCCGAAGCGCCTGGTCAGCTCGACGGCCTGCAGCACCTCGTCGGTCATGGTCCGGACCCAGCATCGGCTGTTGCGCGCCGAGGCGGATGCTGGCCGCCGACCAGCGCCCCCAGAAGACCGCGGCGAGCGAACAGAGCCACCAGGATCAGCAGCGGCCCCAGCACCAGCCGCCAGTACTCGCCGGCGCCGCCCGCCACCAGATCGAGTGCGTCCGGCAGGAACTCCTCGAGCAGAATGAACAGGGCGGCGCCCAGCACCGGGCCGATGACGGTGCCGATGCCGCCCAGAACGACCATGACGATGAGCTGGCCCGACATGTGCCAGCTCAGATAGGAGGGGCCCACGAAATATGTCGCGTTGGCCAGCAGCACCCCGGCGATGGCGGTGGCCGCGGCGGACAGGACATAGGCGGTGAGGCGATAGCGGTATGTGGGAAAGCCCAGCGCCTGCATGCGCCGGTCGTTGTCCTTGCTGCCCCGGATCACGCGGCCGAAGCGACTGTGATAGAGGCGGACGGCGAAGGCCAGGAAGAGCAGCAGGCAGGCCAGAGCGAAATAATAGAAGACGCGCAGTTCCTCGAGATCCAGCCAGCCGCCGGCGACACTGCGGCTCCACAGGGCGATGCCGTCCTCGCCGTTGTAGCGGCGCAGCGAGACGAAAAAGTAGAAGAGCATCTGGGCGAAGGCCAGGGTGATCATGATGAAGGCCACCCCGCGGGTGCGCAGACAGACGGCGCCGGTGACGAGAGCGAAGCCGCCGGCCAGCACCGCCGCCAGCAGGAACTGCAGGAAGATGTTCTGGGTGGGGGCGATGCCGAGGAAGGTCGAGCCTTCGAAATCGTGCAGGAACATGATGCCCACCACATAGGCACCGAGCCCGAGAAAGGCGGCATGGCCGAAGCTCACGAGCCCTCCAAGGCCGAGCACCAGATCGAGGGCGGTGGCGGCCAGTGCGAAGATGAGGATGCGGGTGGCGAGCTTGACCACATAGCTGTCGCCGAGCCAGGGAACCAGCAGCGCGAGGGCCAGTGCCAGGACCAGCAGCACGCGCCAGCGCCAGCCCATCTCGGCAAAACGCGGCACCGCCTCAGCCCCGTGCCGGCAGCAGGCCGCGCGGCCGGAAGGCCAGCACCAGGGCCATCAGGATGTAGATGGCCATGGAGGCGATGGAGGCGCCGGCGGCATCGGCGATGGTGCGCTCGAGAAAAAGGCCGAGAACATCCGGTAGCAGGGCGCGCCCGTAGGTATCGACCAGACCGACGAGAAGCGCCCCGACGAAGGCACCGCGAATGGAGCCGATACCGCCGATCACGATGACCACGAAGGCGAGGATCAGAATGTCCTCGCCCATGCCGATCCGGACCGCCAGAATGGGGCCGGCCATGGCCCCGGCGAGCGCCGCCAGAGCCGCGCCGAGGGCGAAGATGAGGCCGAACAGGCGGGCGATGTCGACGCCCAGGGCCTGGACCATCTCGCGATCGTCGGCGCCGGCGCGGATCAGCATGCCGAGGCGGGTGCGGCTGATCAGCCACCACAGCAGAAGCGCACTGGCCAGACCGACGGCAATGATGGCGAGACGTACCACCGGGTAGGGGGCGCCGAAGATGGGCAGCTGGCCGGACAGCCAGGCGGGCGGCTGGAGGAAGATGGGCTGCGGTCCGAACAGCAGCTTGATGCCCTCGTTGAAGAACAGGATGAGGCCGAAGGTGGCCAGCACCTGATAGAGATGGTCGCGGCCGTAGAGACGGCGCAGGGCCACCACCTCGACCAGAAAGCCGACCACCGCGGTCAGCAGCAGGGCCAGGGCGAGGGCGGGCAGGAAGGCATCGACCAGGCCCACCAGCCAGGCCGTCAGATAGGCGCCCAGCATGTAGAAGGAGCCGTGCGCCAGGTTGATCAGGTCCATGATGCCGAAGATCAGGGTGAGGCCTGCCGCCATCAGGAACAGCATCACCCCGAGCTGCAGCCCGTTGAGGGTCTGTTGCAGGAGAAGAAGCAGGTCCATGCTGCGATCCGGGCGGACGCCGCACCGCCGGGGTACGGCGTCCGACAGCTCACTTCATGCGGCACTCGCCGACATAGGCATCGGCGTGATCCTCGAAGATCTTCTCGACCACCCGGTTGGTGATGGTGCCGTCGTCGAGCCTGACCACCTGGCGGACGTAGAAGTCCTGGATCGGGAAATGGTTGGTGTTGAAGCGGAAGGCGCCGCGGGTGGTTTCCAGCACCACCGCCTCGAGCGCCTTGCGGAAGGTCGCCTTGTCCGACCATTTGTCGCCGGCATTGCGCACCGCGGCATCGATCACCAGCGCCGTGTCGTAGCCCTGGGAAGCGTACAGGGAAGGCAGCCGCCCGTATTTGGCCTTGAAGTCGGCGACGAACTTCTTGTTGAGCTCGTTGTCGAGATCGGGGCTCCACTGGGCGCCGTTGTAGGCACCGAGCGCCGCTTCGCCAACCGCCCGCAGGATGTCCTGGCTGAAGGAAAAGGCCGGTCCGAACAGCGGGATTTCCTCGATCAGCCCAGCCTGGGCGTACTGCTTGATGAAGCTGATGCCCATGCCTCCCGGATAGAAGAAGAACACCGCCTCGGGCTTGGCGGCGCGCAGATTGGCGATCTCCGCCGCATAGTCGAGCTGCCCCAGGGGGGTGTAGATCTCGCCCTTGATCTCGCCCTTGTAGTAGCGCTTGAAGCCGGCCAGGGCATCGTGCCCGGCGGGGTAGTTGGGAGCCAGCAGATAGACGCTCTTGTAGCCCTTCCTCTGGACGAAGGCGCCCGTCGCCTCGTGATTGTTGTCGTTCTGCCAGGCGGTATTGAAGAACCAGGGATTGCACTGCTTTCCGGCCAGCGCCGAGGGCCCGGCATTGGGGCTGATGAAGAACACCCGGTTGCGGGCCAGGGTAGGCATCATCGCCAGGGTGAGATTGGACCAGACCTGGCCGGTCATCAGGTAGATGCCGTCGCGCGAGATCATCTCGTCGGTCTTCTGCACGGCAACGTCCGGCTTGCGCCCGTCATCCGCTTCGATCACCACCGTCGGCACCCCGCCGAGCCGGCCACCGAGATGTTCGATGCCCAGCCGGAAGCCGTCGCGGATGTCGGTGCCGAGCCCGGCACCCGGACCCGACAGGGTGGTCAGAAGGCCGATCTTGAGTTCCTGCTGGGCCGTGGCCTGGCCTGCCAACCCGATTCCCATCGTGGCTGCCAGGACGATCGCCGGAAACGCTTTGCGCATCGCACTCCCTCCTCCTTTGCCCGGGTCCCTGTGGTGACCCGTTGCCGGCGGTTTGTCCAGAGACGGGCGTCCGCTGCCGCCGGCTTCGGCCATTGTAGAGGAAAAGGTTTAGTTATAAAACATTCTCCTGTGAGCGGCAGTGCACCGAGGAGGCGGAGGGGACCATGCGTATCGCGGTGATCGGCGGTGGCCCGGCGGGGCTCTACTTCGCGCTTCTGATGAAGCGCGATTTCCGCGGCGCCGAGATCGACCTGTTCGAGCGCAACCGGCCGGACGACACCTTCGGCTTCGGGGTGGTGTTCTCCGACCAGACCCTGGACACCTTCGAGGCGGTGGACCGGCCGACCTACGAGGCGATCCGGGACAATTTCGCCTACTGGGACGATATCGAGGTCCATTTCCGGGGCACCCTCCACCGCATCGGCGGCAACGGTTTCTGCGGCTGCTCGCGGGTCAGCCTCCTGCGCATCCTCCAGGATCGCTGCCGCCAGCTCGGGGTGCGGCTGCATTTCGAGCGCGAGATCGGAACCGTCGCCGAGCTCGGCGGCTACGATCTGATCGTCGCCGCCGACGGCATCAACAGCCGGGTGCGCGAGGCGTTCCGGGACCATTTCCGTCCGCGCATCGACCTCCGTCCCAACCGTTTCACCTGGATGGGCTCGACCCGCCCGCTGGACGCCTTCAGCTTCTTCTTCCGCGAGACGGAATGGGGCATCTTCATCGCCCATGCCTACCAGTACGAACGGGGGCGCAGCACCTGGGTGATCGAGACCGATGCCGAAACCTTCGCGAAAGCCGGCCTCGATCGGTGCAGCGAGGAGGAGAGCCGGGACTTCCTCGAAGGGGTGTTCCGCGAGGATCTCGCCGGTCATCCGCTCCTCGTCAATCGCTCCATCTGGCGGCGCTTTCCGATGATGCGCCTCGAGCGCTGGGTGAAGGACAACATCGTCCTCCTCGGCGATGCCAAGGCCACCGCCCATTTCACCATCGGCTCGGGCACCAAGCTGGCGATGGAGGATGCGATCGCCCTGCACGACGCCTTCCTGCAGAGCCGCGACCTGGCCGGCGCGCTTTCCCGCTTCGAGGCAGAGCGCCGGGACGAGGTCGAGAAGCTCCAGCATGCGGCTGACGTGTCCCTGGTCTGGTTCGAGCATGTGAAGCGCTACTGGCACATGACCCCGGTCCAGTTCTGTTTCGGCCTGATGAGCCGGGCCAAGGCCATCACCTACGACAATCTCCGCCTGCGGGCGCCCGAGTTCGTCGACCGGGTCGATCGCGATGCCGCCGAGAAGGCGCGTGCACTGGGCTTCGACATCCCCCGCGAGAATCCGCCTCCCCCCATGTTCCTGCCCTTCCGTCTGCGCGGGATGGTGCTGGAGAACCGGGTGGTGGTCTCGCCCATGTGCATGGACTCGGCCGAGAACGGCGTGCCCGGCGACTGGCAGCTGGTGCATTACGGCGCCCGC
>CAYYZI010000257.1:0-4914 GCA_964475675.1 uncultured Geminicoccaceae bacterium | reverse complement strand
TGCGGAACAGGTAGGCCTGCTCGTTGCTGTGCTTGGCCGAGCCCAGCCAGTAGACGGAATCCGGGCCCGATTCCTCGCGGATCTTGAGCATCGTGTCGCCGATCTCGTTGATCGCGTCTTCCCACGACACCCGCTGCCATTTACCGCCGGTGAGCCGCATCGGGTATCTGAGGCGCCGCTCGCCGATGGCGAAATCGCGCACCGATGCACCCTTGGCGCAGTAGGCGCCGAGATTGATCGGGCTGTCGAAGCCCGGCTCCTGGCCGACCCACACGCCCTTCTTCACCTCGGCGATCACCGTGCAGCCCACCGCACAGTGGTTGCACACCGTTTTCTTGATCTCCACCTCGGCGGTGCCGCGGGTGGCGGACTGCGCCTCGGCCTTGCGCACCATGCCGCCCGACAGCGCGCCCGCGGCGGCGAGACCGCCGGCGGCGAGGCCCGAGTTTCTGAGGAACGCGCGGCGATCGACGGCATCCATCGCAAGCCCGGCCAATGCGGCCGAAAGCTTCGCCCCGGTGACACTCCCTGAAGTCCGTTTTCTGAGCATGGCCTACTCCAGATTGGCTCTTCTCACCGCGGCCTAGAAGCGCGCGAGTTCGTAGACTTTCCTGACATGGTGCGTGAGACGATAGCCCGAACTCTTCGCCTCAGCATCCGGCTTGGCTTCCGCCTTCTGGCCCGTGACACCGGCCACACCCGCGGCAACCGCCCCGATGCTGGCGAGCTTCAGGAAGTCGCGACGCCCCGGCTTCGCTTTGTTCGTGTCTTTGCGCATCGTTCCACCTTCCCCGGCAGCCAGCTTCTTGCCTCAATCGCCGACCGACACCGCTGCCTCGTGTCCGTCGATCATGGCGAATGCCGTCTCCTCGATCTCCAGGAAGCACCGCCCGACCCTGGCCACATGGCGGTAGAGACGGGCCGAACGGGCCTTCTCGAGATCGGCGAAAAGGCGCCCCACCCATGGCGCCATGTGGGTTTCGAAGAACCGTTTCTGGGTGGTCAGGCGCCCGTCACCGAAGGCGCCGGAAATCAGCCCGGCCATGACCTCGCAGAGCGCCGCCACATGATCCTCGGGCTCGGCCGTGTCCTCGGCGCGGGCGATGCCCAGCCGCTCGAGGTCGACCCGCAGCTCGGCCAGCGGTCGCTCCTGGAGAAAGCCGGTGAGATAGTAGGATGCGTAGGGCAGGATCTCGCCCCGTCCGAGGCCGATGAAGAGGCTCTGATATTCCTCCTGCACGGCCTCCGGCGTGGCCTCCGCGGCGGCTGCGGCGAGTGCCGTCAGGGCCTTGCCGAAAGGTGTCCCGTCGCCCTCGAGCCGGGCCGTCAGATCGAGCAGTTCCTGGTCGGGCGGGGCCGCGAAATAGCGTGCCAGCAGCTTGTAGGGCAGCAGCCGAAGGCGCTCCTCACTGCCGATCGCACATTGGGGTTCGACGACGGTGCTCTCCATCTGCTCCCTGACCTCCGGCTCCTGCCATGCCGGACACTCTCTTCGCCAACCAAATAAAGTTTAGCCCTTCCCCCCGATCGACGCAAGAAGCCCTCAGACGCGCTCCGATCCGCCCTCCGGCGGGGTTTCCTCGACAGCATTTTCGGGCTCTTCCGCGGGCTCGATTCGCTCTTCCGCGCGCGGCCCGGTCCCCTCCTCGGCCCTCTGCGCGGCGCCGTCCTCGGCGGGCTGCGCCACGGCGGCCTGCTCCTCGGCCGGCTCCAGCATCCCCCTGCCCAGCTTGTAGACGGTTCGGAGGGCGGGGATCACGGTGGCCGCGTCGGTGAAGTCCTCGCAGTAATCGTCCAGCATGTCGACGGTGCCGATGATCGGGTTGCTCCGCCACAGCCGCCGCAGCGCTTTGCGGCGCAGCATCTCCGGCACGTTCTCGCGCATGAACACGCTGAAGTCGGCGGTCGGCTCCAGGCTGTCGGGATCGGGCAGGCTCTCGACCGGCGGCAATTCCCCCGATTCCCGCGATGTCCCGGCGGGCGGCGGTGCGTCGCCTCCGGCCGGCAGCGTCGGCTCCTCGGCCGATGTCGCCTGCTGCCGCTTGAGGCGCGACCAGCGCGAAGCGAAGCCCTCCTTCTCCTGGCGCGTTTCCTCGGTCATCGCCCCTGCTCCCGATTGATCGGCACGAATTCGGCGGCCTCGTGCGGCGCCTTGTCCCGGCCCTTGCGACGCCGCTTGAGGAACGGCCGGTCGACATGGTGCCGGTCGACGAAATCCCTGAGCCAGGCGATCACCGGCTCGGGCATCGGCACCACCTCCACCCGGTCGTCGGCGGTCTCGTTGTGGGCCTGGGCGTCCCAGGGCGACACCGTGAGCTCCACCGGCTGCCAGGGAAAGGCGTCATCCTCGGTCTCGCGCATCACCACATAGACCGCGGGGCGGCCCGACAGATTGTACTTGTAGGCCTCGGTGTCGGTGCGATGGATCTCGAGCGGCAGGGTCGCCGCATGGTACTGGGCGAGTTCACCCTCGCGCCGCAGCAGACGCCATTCGGCGACCGGCACCGCACCGGGAATCAGGGAAACGGCACGCCATCGCCATTTCTGCCAGGGGTGGTCGATGGGCCGGCGCTCGACCACGACGCCCAGCATCATCACCGCGCTGCGTTCCCCTCCCCGGACTGCGTTGTGTGCTCCGTCCTGGCTGCCTTCGTTCATGGCCCGGTTTTATCCCCTGTAGGCGAGCTCCGAGTCTTGCTATGCAGGGCCGGGCCGTCAAGCTTTCTTCGGATCGTGCCGCTTCGGGTGGAGGGCTGTCATGAAACTCGCCGGCAAGGAATGCCTGATCTGTTCCTGCCAGGGGACGATGCCGCTGGCCGCCGACCGGCTGGCGAAGGCCCTGGGCGCCCCCGCCGAGACCGCGCCCTTCACCCATCTCTGCCGCACGCAGGTCGAATCCTTCAAGCGCGCCCTCGAGCGCAGCCCGGAGCTGATCGTGGCCTGCGAGCAGGAGGCGCCGCTGTTTCGCGAACTGGCCGAACAGCAGGGCTATGAAGGCGAGCTGCGGTTCGTCGATATCCGCGACCGCGCGGGCTGGTCGGAGGAGGGGCCGGCCGCCCTGCCGAAGATGGCCGCGCTGCTGGCCGAGGCCACCATCGACCTGCCGCCGGCCACCGCCGTCACCCTGCGCTCGGAAGGGCGGGTGCTGGTCTACGGTCACGACGAGACCGCGTTGGAGGCGGCCCGTCGGCTCGGCGATGCGCTGGCTCCCACCCTGCTGCTGAGCGGTCGCAGCGAGGTGATGCCGCCGCGGACCTTCGAGGTGCCCATCTTCGGTGGCCGCGTGCGCAGCGCCCGAGGCCATCTCGGGGCCTTCGAGGTGGAGGTCGAGGGCTGGGCGCCGGCGCGCGTCTCCTCGCGTTCCGTGCTGGAGTTCGAGGCCGCCTCCGGGCGGCAGAGCCTGCGCTTCGATCTCGTGCTCGATCTGTCCGGCGAGGCCCCCTGGTTTCCGGCGCCGGAGAAGCGTGACGGCTATTTCCGCCCCGATCCGCGGGATCCGGCGGCCGTGGCCGGCGCCCTTCTGGAGCTGGTCGGTCTCGTCGGCGAGTTCGAGAAGCCCCGCTATGTCGCCTACGACGCCAGCCTCTGCGCGCATGCCCGGGCCGGTCTGGTGGGCTGCACCCGCTGTCTCGACAACTGTCCCACCGGCGCCATCACCCCCGATGGCGATCACGTCGCCATCGACCCCCGGATCTGCGCCGGCTGCGGCACCTGCGGCAGCGTCTGTCCGACCGGTGCCGCCACCTATGCCGTGCCCAGCCCCGATCTCCAGCTCGAGCGGCTGCGCACGCTGCTGGCTACCTACCGCCGGGCCGGCGGCGAATCCCCGCGGGTGCTGTTCTACGAGGAGCGCCACGGCGGCGATTTGCTGAGCGCCCTGGCGCGCTTCGGCGAGGGCCTGCCGGCGGTGGTGCTGCCCTTCCGGGTCAACGAGATCACCCAGATCGGCCCCGAGCTGCTGGCCGCGGCCCTGGCCTATGGTGCGGACCGCGTCGATCTGCTGGTGCCGCCCCGAAAGCGCGAGGAGACCGCGGCCCTGCTGGCAGCCGCGGAGCTCCTGGAGGCGGTGCTTTCCGGTCTCGGCTATGAAGGGGAACGGCTGCGGCTGCTGGTCGAGGACGATCCCGAAATTCTCGGCGAAGCGCTCAGGATGCCGGCCGGGCTGGCGCCGATCCCCCCGGCGAGCTTCCTGCCGATGGGCGCCAAGCGCCAGCTCCTGCGGCTCGCTCTCGACCATCTCCACAGGATGGCGCCGCAGCCCCGCGAAGTGCTGCCGTTGCCGGAGGGGATGCCGTTCGGCACGGTGGTGGTGGACACCGAGGGCTGTACCCTCTGCCTGTCCTGTGTCGGTGCATGTCCCACCGGCGCCCTGCTCGATCATCCCGACCGGCCGACCCTGCGTTTTCTGGAGGAGGCCTGCGTGCAATGCGGGCTGTGCCGCACCACCTGCCCGGAAAAGGTGATCCGTCTCGAGCCGCGCCTCCATTTCGGCGCCCTCGCCCAGGAGCCGCGGGTGATCAAGGAGGAGGAGCCATTCGAGTGCGTGCGCTGTGGCAAGCCGTTCGGCACCAGGAGCTCGATCGAGCGCATCGTCGCCCGGCTCGCCGGCAGCCATTCGATGTTCGCCAGCCCCGAGCAGATCGCGCGGTTGCGGATGTGCGAGGACTGCCGCGTCATCGTCGAGTTCGAGAAGAAGGACAGCCCCTTCGCCCTCGGCGACCCGCACCGTCCCCGGGTCACCGAGGATTACCTGCGCGAACGCGAGGAACTGGAAGCCATCAAGCGCAGGCTCGAAGCCGAGCGCAAGCAGCGCGACGGCGGGGAATAGCCCCTATTCGAGGTTGATCCGGCCGCGGACGACGAGATCGAGACCGACCTTCTCGAGGATCACCCGGGCCTCGACATCGAGCTCCT
>CAYYZI010000256.1:0-4917 GCA_964475675.1 uncultured Geminicoccaceae bacterium | reverse complement strand
CTGGCCGTCGGCCGGCCGGTGGCGGCGGCCCCGAGCGGGCGACCGGCGGAGCTCATTCGACACGGCGAAAATGGTTTTTTGTTCGACAATCGACCGGAGCTGTGGCAGGCCTTCCTCGGCTCCCTACCTCCGCGCGAGCGACTGGCCGCCATGGGTGAGGCGGCCGCGCGGGTGCCGCTTCCGAGCTGGCAGGAGGTGGCGCAGGCCTATCTCGACCTGGCCTTCGAGCCTTTCGAACGACGCAGGAGCTGAGCGCGCCCCATGGACGCCTACCGATTGCTCGTCTGGCTGCATGTCGTTCTCGCCGTCCTGGCGATCGGCATCGCCCTCTACTGGACCATCATGCGCCTGTCGCTGGCCCGTGTTGCCTCTCCGGCGAGGATGCGGGAGCTGCTCGATGTCTGCGCCTCCGCCCGCTGGCCGCATGTGGCGGTCCCCTGGCGGCTGCGCCTGCCCCTCCCGCTCTTCGGCCTCGCCGTGACCGCGGCACTGGTGGTCACCGGGCTGCTCGCCGGCGGTCGCGTCGAAGCCGACGTCTGGTTCTACGCCAAGACGGCGGTGGCCCTTCCCCTGCTGGTGATCCTCCAGCTCTGGCTGCTGCGCCGGCGCGACGATGCCGCCACCTTCGGCCAGCTTCCCCTGACGCTGCTGCTGTTGCTCTTCTCGGCCGCCTGGGTGCGCTGACATGGGGTACTGGACCGCGCTCGTTCTCCATCTCTCGGCGATGGGCCTGTGGCTCGGCCACATGTTCGCCTGGGCGCTGGTGGTCGGCCCGGCCATGAAGCGGATCACGCCGCCCGAGACCGCCGAACTGCTGCGCGAGCGCAGCGTGTGGATGGGCGGTTTCGGATGGCCGGCACTGATCGTGCTGGTGCCGACCGGCCTCTATCTGCTGCATTTCCGCGGCATCGCGCCGGCCGACCTGCTCGCCGCCGAGACCTACGCGGCGGCGCCCGAACTGGGCATCAAGCTCGCCGGCGTGCTGTTCATGATCGGCTATCAGGCGGTGTTCGGCCATCGGCCGGCGCCGCGGGCGATCTACGTCAACATGGCGGTGGCACTCCTCGTTCTGCTGTGCTCGGTGCTGCTGGTGCGGGGGTGGGCATGACGGGTCGGGTGCTGGTGCTGGGTTTCGAGCTCGGTGACGGACGGCTGTTTCGCCGCTTCGCCGCGGAAGGGGTGATGCCGACCGTGGCCCGGCTCATGGAGCACGGGCGCTGGCGCAATCTCGAAAGTCCGGCCGGGATCCTCCATGTCGCCGCCTGGCCGAGCCTCTACACCGGTCGCGATCCCGGCGAGCACGGCGTCTACTTCACCTTCCAGCCACGCCCCGGGGTCCAGGGCTGGCGCCGCTTCGAACCGGGCATCTACGGCTGCCCGACCTTCTGGTCCCGGCTCGATGCCGCCGGGCTCCGCACCATCGTGCTCGATCCTCCCTACTGTCACCCGGAGACGGGCTTCGGCGGTCGGGCGGTGTTCGACTGGGGCTGCTGGGCGCGCTATCTCGACGGCGCCTCGGCGCCGCAGGGGCTGCTGCGCGAGCTGCAGCGGGCGGTGGGCCGGTATCCGCTTCCCTGGGAAGCGCATGCACTCGGCCTGCGGCCGCTGGAGCCGGCCGAGGTGGAACGCGAGCTGGTGGCCGCCATCCCGGCCCGGGTGAAAGCGGTTTCCTGGCTCGCCGGGCAGGGCGACTGGGATCTGCTGTTCGCCGTCTTCGGCGAGACCCATGTGGCCGGCCATTATCTGTTCGGCGAGGAGGATCGGCTGCGGCGCGTCCATGCCGCACTCGACCGGGCCATCGCCGAACTCGTGGAGCTCGCCGGACCGGAGGCCGCCGTGGTGCTGATCTCGGCCGACGCCACCAAGCCCAACCGTACCGCCTGCCACATGATGCCCGAGATCTTGGCGCGGCTGGGGCTTTATGCTTCCGCCGAACACGGCCGGGCGGAGCGGGATTCCCCGAAGGAAGCGCGAGGCGAGGAAGCGGCGCCTCGCTTCGATCCGGTCAAGGCCCTGCGCGATCTGCTGCCCGAGGATCTGCGCAAGCGCATCGCCGATTTCCTGCCGCGCGCCCTGCGCGACCGGCTCGCCCAGCGGGTCGACACCGCCGCCGTCGACTGGTCGCGCACCCGCGCCTTTCCCCTGCCCTCCGATCTCGAAGGCCTGGTGCGGGTCAATCTCGCCGGTCGGGAGCCGGAGGGTGTGGTCGCCGAGGGTTCCGAGCTGGAAACGCTCTTGGACGAGCTCGAAGAAGCGCTCGCCGCCCTCGAGGATGTGGATACGGGGCAGCCGGCGGTGGCGCGGATCCTGCGGACCGACCGGGTCTATCCCGGTCCCAGGCGGGCGTTCCTGCCCGATCTCGTCGTGCTCTGGAACGACGCCGCCACACTGCGGGCATTGCGCTCCGCGCGCCTCGGCGAGATCGCCCTGCCCTCGCCCGATCCTCGCCCCGGCACCCATGCGGTGCCCGGCTTCGCCCTGATCACCGGAGCGGGCAGCGAAGGCGGTGCGGAGGACGGCAGGGTCCACGACCTCGCCCCCTCTCTGCTCGCCCGTTTCGGTGTCGATCCGGCCGATCTGCCCGGCCGGGTATGGCCCGAACTTCTGCGCCCGGGAGAACAGCCGTGACCATCCGCCTCCTTCAGATCGGCGCCGGCATCCGCGGTCGTCACTGGATCTCCTTCGTCAAGCAGCACGCCGATTTCGAGCATGTCGGCCTGGTCGAACCGCACCCCGCCAACCGCGCCGAGGCGCAGCAGCTCCTCGGCGAGGGCGTGCCGCTGTTCGAGGATCTGGAGGCCGCTCTCGACGCGGTGCAGGCGGATGCCGCGCTGGTGGTCAGCCCTTCGGCCTTCCACGCAGCGCACACCATCCGTTGTCTGGAGGCCGGCCTCACGGTGATGGTGGAAAAGCCGCTCGCCGCTTCGGTGGCCGAGGCCCGCCGCGTGATCGACAAGGCCCGCTCGGTGGGCCGCCAGGTGATCGTCGCCGAGAACTACCGCTTCTTCCCCGCCGAGCGGACCATGCGCAAGCTGCTGCTCGACGGCTTTCTGGGCGTGGTGGACTACATCCAGCTCACCGATCGTCGCCGCATGCCGCGCGGTACCGAGGGCGACTGGCTGTTCGAGATCGAGTATCCCCAGCTCCAGGAGATCGCCATCCACCATTTCGACAGTCTGCGGGCCTTTCTCGACGCCCGCCCGGTGGCCATCCAGGCCCGCGCCTGGAACCCTCCCTGGTCGGACTACGCCCATGGTGCCAACACCGAGGCGGCGATTGATTTCGGACAGCCGCAGGTGGCCTATCTCGGCACCCTGATGTCGCACCGTTTCGGCTTCTCCATCTGGATCGAGGGCGAGAAAGGAGTGGTCTGGAGCAACCGCAAGCGGGTGTTCCATCGGCCGGGCGGGAGCCGCTGGTTCCGTCCGGTGCGCAACCTGGCAGTGCCGCCGGGCGACGAGAAGCCCTATCCACAGGGGGGCACGACCTCGCTGCTCCACAGCCTGCGCGACGCCGTGCGCGAGGGAACCCCGGCGGAAACCCGTGCCGAGGACAACATCTGGACCCTCGCCATGGTCGAGGCCGGGCGGCTGGCCGACCGCGAAGGCCGCAGAGTGCCCATCACCGAAGTCTATCCCGACCCCGTCGAGCCCTGAAGGGAGCGCCGATGCCCCGCGTGCTGGTCCTGGGACTCGATTCGGCCGACGCCGAACTGATCGAGCGCTGGGCGGAGGAGGGGGCGCTGCCCACCTTCGCCCGCCTCCGCGAGGAAGGGGCCTGGCGACGGCTGGGCACCACCGCCGAGGTCATGCACGTTTCGGCCTGGCCGACCATCTACACCGGCACCGATCCCGGCAAACACGGCCTCTATCACGCGTTCCAGGTACGGGCCGGAAGCCAGGCCATCCACCGCACCGATCCCCGCTGGCTGGCCTGCGAGCCCTTCTGGCTGCAGCTCGATCGCGCCGGCCGCAAGGTGATCGTCATGGACGCCTTCATGGACGCGCCGGCGCCGGCCGATTTCTCCGGAATCCAGATCCTCGAATACGGCACCTGGACCTGGTTCTGGCGACCCGAGAGCCGCCCCTCCGGGGTGCTCCGCGAGATCCATCGCCGCTTCGGCCGCTACCCGGCGCCGGAGCACACCGACCAGGTGACCATTCCCGATCAGATCCGGTTTCGCGACACCCTGGTCGGGGCCGCCGAAACCAAGGGCGAGGCGGTGGCCTGGCTCCTGGGCGAACATCCCTGGGATGTGGCCTTCATCAGCTTCGGCGAGACCCATGGCGCCGGTCACTATCTCTGGCATGGCTGCGATCCGGACTACCCGCTGCGGCCGCCGGAATCCCTGCCTGCGGGCTTTTCGCCGCTCCGCGACGTCTACGCCGCGGTCGATCGCGCTATCGGCCGCATTCTCGAAGCGGTGGGCGAGGAGGTGGACGTTCTCCTCGTTTCCGGCGACGGCATGGGACCCAACTACTCGGGCTCCCACCTCATGCCCGGATTGCTCGCCGAGATGGGGCTGCTGCATGCCGCCGGGCTCGGCCGCAAGCAGGAGGAAGAAGCGGAGGTCGCGCCCAAGGCCGGGATCGCCTCGCGACTGCGTGCGCTGCTTCCGCTCTCGGTGCGCCAGTCGATCTCCCGCTGCCTGCCGCGGCAGGTGCGGCAGCGTCTGGCGATGAAGTGGATGAACAGCGGCACCGACTGGGAGAAGACCTCGGTATTCTGCATCCCCAACAGCAACGAGGGATATTTCCGCGTCAATCTGCGCGGGCGCGAACCGGAAGGACGGGTCGACGCCGAAGCCTGCGGCACCATTCTCGAGCGCCTCGAACGCGAGCTCGGCGGGCTGGTGGTCCCGGGCGGTCGGCGCTGCGCCCACGGGGTACACCGTATCGACGAGGTCTTCCCCGGTCC
>CAYYZI010000255.1:0-4929 GCA_964475675.1 uncultured Geminicoccaceae bacterium | reverse complement strand
CATGAAAGAAACGCCGCAATGGCTGTGTCTCGCCGGCAGCATCACCAGCCTGCCGGCCGATACCCGGGGCGGGGTGGTGGTGACCGGCTCGCACGGTGGCCTGTTCGCCGCAGCCCTGGCGATCCGCGCGCGGTTCCGGGCCGCGATCTTTCACGATGCCGGGGTGGGTCTGGAGCGGGCCGGCATCGCCGGACTCGAGGCCTGTGCGCGCACCGGCATGGCGGCAGCAGCGGTATCGCACCGGACGGCCTGCATCGGCGATGCCCGCCATGTTCTGGCACAGGGGCGGATCAGCCATGTCAATGCGCTCGCCCGGGCCCTCGGTGTGCGAACGGGCATGCCCTGCCACGAGGCGACCGGCCTGTTGGCCGAGGCCGGGCTTCCCGAGCGTTGGGATCCGCCGCCCATCGACGAGGAGCGCCATGTGCTGGAGGGCCAGGGGCGGCGCATCGTGCTCGTCGATTCGGCGAGCCTGATCCGACCCGAGGATGAGGGCGCGGTGATCGTCACCGGCTCGCATGGCGGTCTGGTCGACGGCGATCCCGCACGTGCTCTCAAGGCCGGGGCGTTCGCTGCCGTCTTCAATGATGCCGGGATCGGCTTTCGGGAATGTGGGGTACGCCGTCTCGCCGTGCTCGACGCGAAGGGCACCGCCGGGCTGGCGGTGGACTGCATGACGGCGCGCATCGGCGATGCCCGCTCGAGCTTCGAGGAAGGGCGGATCTCGCGGGTCAATGCCACCGCCACCCGTCTCGGGGTGACGCCGGGGCAATCCTGCCGCGAGGCGGTATTGGTGCTGGCCGCGATGTGAGGGCCGCTCAGGCGCCGGCGGTGGCCGCCTCGAGGGCGGCGAGGTCGTCGGCGACGAAGCGGAGATGGCCTTCCTTGACCCAGAGCCGGCAACCCTCGGGCCCTGCAACCGCCTCGAGCGGATGTCCCGCGGGCAGGCGCAGCCAGGATTGCGGCGAGAAGCTCTCGCCGCCCTCGGTGAAGCCGCCTCGGAGACAGAGGATCTCGATGCCGCCCTCGGGGGCGTGGGTGATCCGCGCATCCGGGGCCCATTCCTCGATCCGCACGATCTCGCGCGCATCCTCGTGCAGAAGGGCGGCGCGCACACCCGGTCGCGCCGGCACCGGCGCCGGCGACAGGGCTCCGAGGTCCCGCACCAGATGGGTGCGGTCCCGCGGATCGAACTGCCAAAGCTTGACGAAGATCACGCAGCCCGGCTGCGATCCCGGAGTATGGCGGGAGCCCGGCGGGTTGCGCACGTAATGGCCTGCCGGAAAGGCACCCTCCTCGTCCTCGAACACGCCTTCGAGCACCAGATATTCCTCGCCGCCGCCGTGGGTGTGGGGCAGGAACCGGCTGTCCGGCGCGAAGCGGACGATGGTCGTGGCCCGCGCCACCTCGCCGCCGATGCGGTCGAGCATCCGACGCTCGACCCCGGGCACCGGTGAGGGCGCCCAGTCCATCGATCCCGCATGGACCGCGGCGCGACGTCCGAAATTCGCGTTGATCTGCATCGATGCTTCCCTCCGCGTGACCGCCTCGCGGTCGCATCCCGTTGCCGGGCGGGACCATAGCATGGGGTCTCACCCGCTCTGCTGCAAGCCGGTGCGCCAGTTGCGGACCTTCGGCCGGGGGGTGTCAGTCGAACAGGACGGCGCCGAAATTGCGGGAGGGATCGAGCTCCGGGGCCAGCCGGCCCGTGGGCTTCGCCGCCTCGCCGCCGGTACGCGGCAGGAAGCGGCCGCTGCCCGGCCTCGCCCGCAGCTCCCCCTTTTCCACGATCACCTCTCCGCGACGCAGCACCATCACCGGCCAGCCGCGCACCCTCCTGCCGGCATAGGGCGTGTAGCCGGCATTGTCGTAGCGTGGCCCCTGCTCGATGGTCACCTCGAGCGCGGGATCCCAGAGCACCAGATCGGCATCCGCGCCGACGGCGATGGTGCCCTTCTTCGGGTGCAGATTGTAGATGCGGGCGGGTGCCGTGGCGGTGAGCTCGACGAAGCGGCAGAGATCCATGCGGCCGGAGCTGACCATGGCGTCGAACAGCAGCGGCAGGCGCAGCTCGATGCCCGGCAGGCCGTTGGCGATTTCCTTGAAGCTCGGGTTCGGCCCTTTCGCCAGCTTGCCGGTCTCGTCCATGCGATAGGGGGCATGGTCGGAGGAGACCAGTTGCAGGGTGCCGTTCTCGAGCCCCTGCCAGAGCGCTTCCTGATCCCCGGGCTCGCGCAGGGGCGGGCTGCACATCCACATCGCTCCCTCGATCCCCGGGCGATCGAGATCGGCGGCGCCGAGCAAGAGATACTGGGTGCAGGTCTCGGCGAAGATCTTGTGCCCCGCGCCGCGGGCGCGATGGACGATCTCCACCGCCTCGCGGGTGGAGAGATGGAACAGCATGATCGGCTGGTCGAGAAAGGCGCTGAAGGCGATCGCCCGGTTCACCGCCTCGGCCTCGCCGTAGCGGGGATGGCTCACCGGGTGGTAGCGTGGTGCTGTGTAGCCGCGCTCCAGCAGGCGGCGGCTCATCCAGGTGATCATGCCGTGGTTTTCGGCATGGATGCAGACCATGCAGCCATGGCGGCGGGCCGCCCACATCACGTCCAGCAGCCGGTCGTCCTCCACCCGCAGCCGATCGTAGGTCATGAAAAGCTTGAGCGAGCTGTGGCCGGCCCGCACCAGCGGCGGCAGCTCCTGCTCCAGGATCTCGGGCCGGGGGTCGGTCACAATCACGTGAAATGCATAGTCGACCATGGCGCCCCGCTCGGCCGCCTCGTGATAGTCGGCGACCACCTTTTCGAGGCTCATGCCTTGATGCTGGGCGGCGAAGGGGATCACCGTGGTGGTGCCGCCATGGGCTGCGGCCCGGGTGGCGCTCTCGAAGGTGTCGGCGTTCCTCAGGCCGGTGGCGGCGAGTTGTTCGATGTGACAATGCGCATCGACACCCCCCGGCGTGACGATGTATCCGGTGGCTTCGATCTCCCGGCGGCCGGGCGGCAGCTCGCGGCCGATGGCGGCGATGGTTTCGCCACGGATGGCGAGATCGGCGGTGAACAGATCGCTGGCGGTGGCGATCCGCGCACCGCGGATCACGAGGTCGAATGGAGGCATGGAACCGGTCCCGGAATTGGCGTGCCCGACGGGGAACAGATAGCGCAGCCGGGATGTCGCTCGCCAGAGCTTCGGCGAATCGGCCGCGCCAAGGGGTGCATGCCCGGCCGCACCATGCCCCTTGTTCCGTCGCGTTCTCCACCCATAAAGTGGTATATGGAGAGGTTCGCAGGACAGCATTGCCGGACAACCGTCATGAACATTTTCTCCGATTCCGAAAGATTCGCTCGCGTGCTTCCCGCCCGGGGTTCGCTGCTCGCGCTCGATGTCAGCAAGCGGCGTCTCGGTCTCGCCGGCACCGATCTCGAACGGCGACTGGTAACCCCGCTCGCCACTCTCTCCCGCGGTCGCTGGGAGGCGGACATGGAGCGGCTGAAACTTGTCGTGCGCCGACGCGAGGCGGTCGGCTTCGTGGTCGGTTGGCCGCTCAACATGGACGGCAGCGAAGGGGTGCAGGCGGAGCGTGCCCGCGCCTTCGCCACCGGCCTCAAGGAGGCCTTCGGCCTGCCGGTGCTGCTGCAGGACGAGCGCCTGACCACCTTCGCGGTGGAGGAGGCCATTCGCGAGGGCCGTCTGCCCAAACCCAAGCGCCGTTCGGCACCGCTCGACCATTATGCCGCCGCCGTCATTCTCGAGGACGCGCTGCGGGCGATGGCCGACTGCCCGGATCGGCAGATGGATCTGCGCCGCCCCGCCTGAAGAGGGCGACGGCTCAGACGCCGAGCCAGCGCTGCTTGATGCGGCCCATCTCGCTGCGGAAATCGGCGCTGGTTCCCTGCCAGACGCAGCGTCCCTTCTCGACCACGAAATGGCGGTCGGCGAGGTCCAGCAGCGGTTCGACATGCTTGTCGATCAGCAGGATGGCGAGCCCCTCCTGCTTGAGGCGAGCCAACGAGCGCCAGATCTCCTGGCGAATCAGCGGCGCCAGCCCCTCGGTCGCCTCGTCGAGCAGCAGCAGCAACGGATTGGTCATCAGCGCCCGGCCGATGGCCAGCATCTGTTGCTCCCCGCCGGAGAGCTGACCGCCCATCGCGTCGCTGCGCTCGGCGAGGCGCGGGAAGAGATCGTATACCGCCTCCAGGGTCCAGGAACGTCTGCCCTCGGGACCGACGCGGGCGGTGGCCACCAGGTTTTCCCGCACCGTCAATCGCGGAAAGATGTGGCGGCCCTCGGGGACGAGGCCGATGCCGAGGCGGGCGATCCGGTGGGGTGGCTGGCCGGCGATTTCCCGGCCGCGGAACCTGACCGAGCCGGCCGTGGGCGGGGTCAGGCCGAGGATGGCGCGCACCGTGGTCGTCTTGCCCATGCCGTTGCGACCCATCAGGGTGACCAGCTCGCCGCGGCCGACCGCGAGGCGCATGCCGAACAGCACCTGGCTGTCGCCATAGGCCGCCTCCAGGCCCTCGACCACCAGCATCAGTCGGCTCCTTCCTCGCCGAGATAGGCCGTCCGGACCTCGGGATCGCGGCGGATGGCGTCGGGATCACCGCTGGCGATGACCCGGCCGTAGACCAGCACCGTGACCCGGTCGGCGAGGGTGAACACCGCATCCATGTCGTGTTCCACCAGCAGCATGGTGGTGCGCTGGCGCAATGCCGCCAGCAGCTCGACCATCTGCCGCCCCTCCTCGGGGCCGAGTCCGGCCAGGGGCTCGTCGAGCAGCAGCAGCTCGGGATCGCCGGCCAGCGCCATGGCCAGTTCCAGAACCCGCTTCTGCCCGTGGGCCAGCCGCGCCGCCGGCAATCCGGCCTGTTCCGCGAGCCCCATCTCCTCGAGCAGCAGCATGGCGGGCTCGACCAGGGCCGGATCGCGTCC
>CAYYZI010000254.1:0-4941 GCA_964475675.1 uncultured Geminicoccaceae bacterium | reverse complement strand
CTAAGCGAACCGGAGCCGGCAAGCGCGGTGCGGCTGGTGCGCGAGCTGTTCCGCGCGAGCCCGGTGCAGCCCCCTGCCGACAGCGGGCTCGACCCGGCCGTCTCGGATCTGCTGGCGGGCATGACCGACGAGGAGATCGACCGCATGCTGAGCGAGGTGGAGGCCCATCTGGTCGGCCGCGATGCCGCCCCGGTCGTCCCCCGGGGCTAGGGCGCGGGGCCGGGAAACAGCTCCGGCGGCGGCGGCAGGAGGACCGCGGCGACGATGTCGGCCAGACTGTCGGGCACCGGCAGCCGCACCGCCTCCCCGGCCGCGGGGGGCTCGGGCAGAGGGCCGAACAGCCGCTCGAAGAGGGCCCGATCGCCGGACACCGAGAGCACCGGCCCGCCCGCCGCCTCGACCCGAAGGCCGAGCGCCTCGAGGCGTCGTCTGGCCTCGTTCAGACGCTCCTCGGGAATGGCGAAGCCGGCGATGGTCTCGGCGGTGAGGGGACCGCCGGCATCGAGGATCGAGCGGCCGGCGGCATCCCTGAGCACGAATTGCGCATGGACGGCGGCGGATGGTTGGTCGGTCATGATGGTCTGTCCGCGCAAGGGCGAGGTGGCCCACGATGCCACCCCCAGCAACAGGAGTACCAGGGCGGTCGGCAGGCCACGGCCCGCCGACCGCATCTTGTCACAGATTAGCGCGAACGCAGGGTCTCGATCACGTCCTCGATGAACTCGGCCGGCATTTCCGGCATCTGACCGCTGGAAATCATTTCGAGCTGACGCTCGCGGGGAGCCGAGAGGAAGGCGGCGGTGACATCCCCCATGGCGATCAGATAGGACCATTTGGCATCGACCAGGCCGGCGCCGGTGGCGGCATCGGGGCCCGGCCCCGCGGCATCGCCCATGCGGCTCTGGCCGGTCTTCACGTCGCGCGCCGCCTTCATCAGCTTTTCCTTGACCTTGGCGGGGGTCAGCGAGCTGTCCTTTTCCAGCAGCAGGGCGCAGACCCCGGCCACCTGCGGGCAGGCGGCGGAGGTGCCGCTGAACAGGCCCCAGCCATCATCGGCGGCACCGGTGGAGGGAGCGATGCCGTCGAGCGACGCACCCTCCTGGACCGGCAGCATCAGACTCGGTGCCTTGGCCCCGCCGGCGATGGTCACCGCCCGGCCGGTCAGACCGCAGACATCGGGCACATGGCGGCCGGGATAGAAGGAACTGTCGAAGCTGCTGGCATAGGAAGAGGCTTCGAGATCGAGGTCGGGCCAGGTGACATGCACCCCGCCCACCGCGATCACGTCGGGATGGCTGGCGGGAAAGGCGCGATGGCCGTTGCCGGCGGAAAAGCAGACCACCACCCCGGAGGCCACCGCATTGGCGACGGCCGCCTCCAGGGGCTTCAGCCAGAGCGGCAGGCTGGTTCCCGGGGCATCGACATTGTAGCCCCAGCTGTTGGTCAGCACATGCGGCTTGGGGCTGGAATTGAGGGCGGTGTTGATGGCCCCCACCGTGTCGTTGGCCATCTTCACCGGACGCAGCCGGACATCGGGGGCGGTGGCGAAGACATTGGCGGATTCGCCGGTGCCGTGGCCGTTGCTGTCCTCGTTGGCGTCGCTGGCGCCGGGGCCGAGCAGCACGGCGAGCCGCCGATAGCCGCGCCAGGTGAACCAGGGATGGCGGTAATGGCCGGTGTCGATCATCCCCACCACGATGTTCTTGCCGGTCACCCCGAGCCGGTGCACCCGCGCCGCCCGCAGCACCACCGCCACCTCGTCGGGCAGCATGAGATAGCGATAGGCGGCCGGGTCGGGCTGCGCCAGGGGCGGCAGCGGCGAGGCCGCGAACAGCTCCGGCGGGCGGGCGATCACCGCCCCCTCGATCAGCGGCCGCAGCGGCTCGGGCGGGGCCAGCAGGGCCTCGGCGGGCTCCTCGCCGGTGGCCAGGAACTCCACCTCCTGGCCCTCCATCATGGTCGCCTTCTGCTTCTTCAGCTTGGCGCCGAAGAATTCGGCGAACAGCTTGGCGGGGCCGCCGATGGAGATGGTGATCTCGCTGCTGGCGGCATCGTAGACCTCGAATCCGGCCTCGCGCAGGGCGCGCTTGGCGGCTTCCACGTCCTCCGGCCGCGACTTGAAGAGATGGCAGGTGTCCCCGGTGATCGGCGCCTCGGCGGCGAACAGAGAAGCCGGCCCGACCGAGCGCGGCGAGACGGTGGCGATCACCTCGATCGTCTTCGATGGCATGCAGGATTCCTCCCGGATACGGTTGTCTCGGGTGAAGGAAGCCCGCCCAACGGGTTTTCTGATTTGAAACCGTGAATAACATGAATTCGGAAAGGCGCGCAACGCCAGCGCGCAAAGACTCCGGCCCGCGGAACCTGCGGCCGAAACGATGCGGGCGATGCCCCGCGATCACGATCGATCACCGGACATCGCCCGTTCGCCTGCGCGACCCGGAGAAGCTCCGCGCCGCGCCTCCCCCGACGAAACCTGACGTTCCTGCGCGAGGTAACCGTTCGGTTACACCCACGTTGCTACCCGAAATCGGGGGCAACCGCAAGGGGTCTCGAAGCGGATCGCGGGGGGCGGCGCGGCCTCGTCAGCCGCCGAACAGGGCCTCCGGCTGGCCGGCCACACCGACCTCGAGGGCGAACAGGCCGCCGGCCAGCGGTGCCTTTTCGAGGGTGGCCGCATCGATGCCGATGCGGGCCGAGGTGACGAACAGGGTTTTCAGGCCCGGCCCGCCGAGGCAGCAGGCGCTGGGCTGGGGGACCGGCATGCGCAGCGTCTGCACCAGCCGGCCGTCGGGGGCGTAGCGGTCCACCCGCCAGCCGCCCCAGACGGCGGTCCAGACATGGCCCTCGGCATCGACGCAGAGCCCGTCGGGAAAGCCGTCATCCTCGCCGAGCTGCACGAACACCCGCTCGCCGGCGGGCAGGCCGCTGTCGATGTCGTAATCGTAGGCCCAGATCACCCGCCGCATGCTGTCGGTGAAATACATCACCCGGTCGTCGGGGCTCCAGCCGATGCCGTTGGCGATGCCCAGATCCTGCCGGATCCGGGTCACGCGACCGTCGGGATCGAGGCGCCAGAGACTGCCGGTGAAGCGCTTTTCCTCATCGTCCATGGTGCCGGCGAAGAAGCGGCCGCGGCGATCGACCCGGCCGTCGTTGAAGCGGTTGCCGGGAAGGTCGGATTCCGGGTCGCAGATCGGGTCGAGGGCGCCGGTGGCCGGCTCGAAGCGGTGGAAACCGGATTTCAGCGCCACCAGCATGCTGCCGTCGCGGCGAAAGGCGTAGCAGCCGATGCGCTCGGGCATCGGCCAGGCGCGGGCCTCGCCGGTGCGCGGATCGAAGCGGTAGAGATGGGGGTTCTTGATGTCGATCCAGTACAGCACCTGCTCGATGGGATGCCACAGCGGCCCCTCGCCGACCACCGCCCGGGCATCGATCAGACATTTCGGTTCGCGCATCACCTGCCTCCCTCGAGGACTGCCGTGTCTGCAGCCTTCCCACCGCCGGCATTCTGTGCGAGCCATCCCCGGCCAGCCCGCGGCGGTGAACCATGCGACTGTATCGGGACCATCTGTTACCGCGTCTCATTCACGGCGTCATGCGCGACGCGCGCTTCCTGCCGCTGCGCCGGGAACTCGCCGCCCGGGCGCGCGGCCGGGTCCTGGAGATCGGCATCGGCTCCGGCCTCAACCTGCCGCTCTACGACCCGGCGCGGGTGGAGGCGGTGCTGGGGATCGATCCCAGCCATCTGCTGCTGACCCTGGCCCGCCGGCAGGCGGAGGGGCGGTCCTTTCCGGTCTGGCTGGTGCAGGCCGGTGCCGAACGCCTGCCGCTGCGGGATGCCTCGATGGACACCGTGCTGAGCAGCTGGACGCTGTGTTCGATCCCCGATATCGGCACGGCACTCGCCGAGATCGCCCGGGTGCTGCGCCCCGGCGGGCGCTTTCTGTTCCTCGAGCACGGCCTGTCGGCGGACCCCGGGGTCGCCCGCTGGCAGCGCCTGCTGACCCCGCTCTGGCGGCCGCTCGCCGGCGGCTGCCATCTCGACCGGCCGATCGCCGAACTGTTGCAGCGCGCCGGATTGCGGCCGGCGCGTCTGGATACCGGCTACATGCTGGCCGGACCCCGGCTTTTCACCTATCACTATCGCGGCGAGGCAGAACCGCCGCCGGGGCGGAGCGGAGCCGGAGAGGACAGCGGTGCCGGGGCAGGGGCGGCACCGGACCGGGGAAAGGGAGCGGCATGCGACAGGTGACGGTGGCGGCAACCCAGATGGCCTGTGGCTGGGACCGGGCGGGCAATGTCCGCAGGGCCGAGCGCCTGGTGCGCGAGGCGGCGGCCCAGGGCGCCGACATCGTGCTCCTGCAGGAGCTGTTCGAGACCCCCTATTTCTGCAAGGACCAGCGGGCCGAGCATTTCGCCCTCGCCGGCGAGGCCCGCCAGCATCCGCTGGTCGCCCGCATGGCCGATCTCGCCGCCGAGCTCGAGGTGGTGCTGCCGGTGAGCTTCTTCGAGCGGGCCAACAACGCCTATTTCAACGCGGTGACGATGATCGATGCCGACGGCCGGGCGCTGGGCACCTATCGCAAGAGCCACATTCCCGACGGGCCCGGCTACCAGGAGAAATACTACTTCAACCCCGGCGACACCGGCTTTCGCGTCTGGCAGACCCGCTTCGGCCGCATCGGCCTCGGCATCTGCTGGGACCAGTGGTTCCCCGAAGCAGCCCGGGCGATGGCCCTGATGGGGGCGGAGCTGCTGCTCTATCCCTCGGCCATCGGCTCCGAGCCGCAGCAGCCCGAGCTCGACAGCAGCGCCCAATGGCAGCGGGTGATGCAGGGCCATGCCGCCGCCAACATGCTGCCGGTGGTGGCCGCCAACCGGATCGGCACCGAAAGGGGGGAGAGCTGCACCGTCACCTTCTACGGCAGCTCCTTCATC
>CAYYZI010000253.1:0-4956 GCA_964475675.1 uncultured Geminicoccaceae bacterium | reverse complement strand
GGATGCCCGATCCGGCGGCTGCCACTTTGTCTGTCCAGACACGAGAACTGCAAAGGGTGGCGCTCGCGCAGCGAAAGGACGGGACCATGGTGACGAAATATCCTGCTCTCATATATGAATGCCACTTCGACCCTCGTAGTTCGTTTGGGAACAGTGCGAGCCCTCAGGAGCCCGCGAAGATCGTCGAACGGCAGAAAGGAAACTCCCGGAAATCAAAGCCTTGTGGCGCAGACCATCGATTCTGACGAGTTGCCGGATTCTCCCGATATGCGGCTCACGACCTGAAGCGCGTGGGCTCAGATCCCACCCCCGCAACCAGCCGCCCACAGCCCCGATCCACCAACCGACACCGCCGGCGGGATTAGAACCCCCGCCACTGCGTTCTCCCATTGGACACCGAACGGGGAGCCATCAATCCCCGCAACAGCAGGAGGGAACGCCATGCAACGGTACACCAAGCTGTTCTCCGGCCTGCTCCTGGGCAGCGCCGCGTTCCTCGCCCTCTCCACCGGTTCCGCGCGGGCCGAGGCGGACGGCATTCCCGGCCTCTTCTACTGGCGCCTCGAGGCGGCCGGGAAGGCGGGCGAGACCTCGAGCGAGGCGAGGAAACGGGAGCTCGGCCCCTATGCGCGGGACGAGGACGATGCGCGTGATCACGGGGACCGCAGCAGCCATGCCGGTTCCGGTGACCGGAGCAGCTCCTCCGACCACGACCGCTCCCGCGACTATAGCGGCTCGTCGGACCACAGCAGCTCGCGAGGTGACGACAGGTCGCGAGGTGACGACAGCTCGCAGGATCACGACAGCTCGCGGGACCACGACCGCTCCCGCGACCACGACCGTTCCCGCGACCATGACAGCTCGCGGGACCATGCGGACGACGACTGAAGCCACCTGTCGGTGACGGCGCCCGGTCGTGCCCGGGCGCCTGTCACCGGCGACCCTGCAGCCGCGACATCGCCGCCGCGCGCGGGCAGGAGGCGGGCGGCCCGGCCACGGGCGGCGAACGCCCTCAGGCGCGGCGCAGCTCGGCCAGCGCCATCCGCTTGTAGGCGGCCACCAGCGCCTCGCCCTCCTCGCGCGATACGGAGATGGCGAGGCGCATGGTCGCTTCCCCGAGATGCATGATCAGAAAGGCCGAGGCGGCCAGCTCTTTCGGTTCGGCCTGCGGACGGACGCGCTGCAGTGCCGCCGCCAGCACCGCACCGTTGGCCCGGCTCTCGGCCAGTTCCATCTCCCGCAGCGCCCGATCGGCCTGGGCTCCCGAAAGAATGTCGCGGATCACCGGCTCGGCCAGGAACAGCGCGTAATACACATCGACCAGACGGGCGAAGGCCTCGCACAGCTCCTCCATGGTCCGCACCTCGGCCAGCGCCTGCTCGATGCATGCTCGCGATTCGGCATTGTAGCGTTCGGCCAGGCGGCGGAGGATCGCGGTCTTGTCGGGAAAATACTGATAGAGCGAGCCGATGGAGACCCCGGCCAGCCGTGCCACTTCGCTCATGCGCATGGCGTCGCTGCCTTCGCGGGCGATGATCTCGGCGGCGCAGCCGAGAATCCGCTCCACCCGCTCGCGACTTCGCCGCTGGCTCGGCATGCGCCGGAGCGCGGTCTGATCCCGATCTTCCTGCCCCTCCGACCTGCTGGTCGCCATCGGCCCTCCTCGAAACATCCCTGCCGGCGAATTGTCTGGACAGGCACAATATGAGGGTTTATCACATTTAGCAATGTGAGGGGACCTCACATTTCTGGACAGGGATGAACGGGATGAAAAACGGACAGCCGACACTGGTGCTCGGTGGCACGGGCAAGACGGGGCGGCGGGTGGCGCAGCGCCTCGAGGCCCGCGGCCTTCCGGTGCGCATCGGCTCGCGCGCGGCCGAACTGCGGTTCGACTGGGACGATCCGACCGGCTGGGCGCCGGTGCTGGAGGGTGCGGCTGCGGTGTACATCACCTATCAGCCGGATCTCGCCGTGCCAGGGGCGGTGGAGGCGGTCCGCGCCCTTGCCGATCTGGCACTGGAGCTGGATGTCCGGCGCCTGGTGCTGCTGTCCGGGCGTGGCGAGAGCGAGGCGGTCCGGGCCGAGCAGGCGCTGCGGGACAGCGGCGCCGACTGGACGATCGTGCGGGCCAGCTGGTTCGCCCAGAATTTCAGCGAAAGCTTTCTGCTGGCGCCCGTGCTGTCCGGCGAGGTGGCATTGCCCGCGGGGAGCACGCGGGAGCCGTTCCTCGATGTCGAGGATATTGCCGATGTGGTGGTGGCGGCGCTCACCGACAGCTCCCATATCGGCCGGACCTACGAGGTCACCGGGCCGCGTCTGCTGAGCTTCGCCGAGGCGGTCGGGGAGATCGCCGCGGCCAGCGGCAGGCCCATCCGCTATCGGCAGATGCCGGCGCAGGATTATGCCGCGCTGCTCGAAGGGCAGGGAGTTCCGCCGGACTATGTGTCGCTGGTGATGTATCTCTTCGCCACCGTACTGGATGGCCGCAACGAAATCCTCGCCGATGGCGTGCAGAGGGCTCTGGGCCGCGCGCCGCGGGATTTCGGCGCCTATGCGAGAGAGACCGCCGCGGCCGGTATCTGGGCCGCGGCCTGATGGCCAACGCGCTGGTCGCCTCGACGATGCTGGGCGCCGCCCTGGTCGGCGGCATCTTCTTCGCCTTCTCCACATTCGTCATGACCGCCCTCGGTCGGCTGCCGCCGGAGCGGGGGATCGCGGCCATGCAGGAGATCAACAAGACGGTGCGCAATCCCTGGTTCTTCGCGGTGTTCTTCGGAACGGCAGTGGGCGCGGCGGTTCTGCTTCTGCTGGTCGTGCTCGACCCGGCCATGGCCGGGTCGGGCTATCTGATCATCGGTGCTCTGTTCTATCTGATCGGCTCCGTGCTGGTGACCGCGCGGTGCAACGTTCCGCGCAACCGGGCCCTGGCCGGCGTCGCGGCGGACAGCCGGCAGGCTGCGGAAATCTGGGCTCACTATCTCCCCGTCTGGACGCGGTGGAACCATGTTCGCACCTTCGCCGCGCTCGCCGCCGCGGCCGCCTTTCTCCCGGCCATGGGCTAGGTGAGCCGCGCCGAACGACCTGCGCATCCTCCGGCGCGGCCGCGGGCGGGCGCTGCCGCTGCGCCCGCAGGGCGATGGCCGCGATCGCCAGCCAGACGAGGGAGCGCAGGGTCATGGCGCCGACCGTGCGCATCTCGTAGGCGCCACCGGACCGGGCATGAAGGCCGAAGGCGGCGAAGAGGAGATCGATGCCGGCGGCGCCCAGCGCCAGCAGCAGGACCAGGGAGCGGAGAACGCGCCTTTTCACCACCGGGTTTCCTGGCCTCCCGCTTCTGCTGGCGGGCAGGTGAAACCTCGCAGCAGGAGCTGCAGCAGGCGTCCGCCTTCTTCCACGGGATCGAAGCCGCGACCGGCGACAGACCGCCGCACGGCGAGCCCCTGCACGAGACCCGGCACCAGCAAGGCGGCATCGCGGGGGTCGAGATCCTCGCACATCTCGCCGGCCGCGACCGCTTCGGCGATGAACCCGGCGAGGCGGCCGTGAAAGCGGCCGAGGATCGCGAGAGACGCCCTGCGCAGGCCGTCGTTCCCGGTGTGCAGCTCACGCGAGAAGAGAATGGCACGGGCAGCCCGGCAATCCTCAGGGAAGCCGTGCCGTCGCCGGGGCGCAGAGCAGGAGCGGCGGCAGGGCGCGATCGCGCGGGCGCTGGCGGCAGCGCGTAGCGGGCGGAGGTGTCTCGGCGAGTGCACCTGTGAAGCGGGCGATCTCGGCCGCCGTCGGCGGTTCCTCGCGCAGCAGCGAGACGATGCCGTAGGGGTGCCATACCCGCTCAAGGGTGAGAGAGCCCAGGAACAGGGGCAGGCCGCGCTGCGCGTCGACCAGTCGCCAGCGCGAGGGCCACAGGCGGAGCACCAGCCGGCCACCGCCGTCGCGCGGCTGTCGGAACATGATCACCGGACGCACCCCCTGGTGCAGGGTCGGCAATGGCGGCAGGACGTCCAGCGGCGCGTCGGGCCGCAGGAAACCGAAGATGCGGTCGGGGGTGAAGGCAGCCGGTGCCGGTTGCCAGCCGCGCTCTTCGAGCCGGTACGCCAGGGAGGTGATGGTGCCCGCCCATTGCAGCAGGATCGGCTCCTCGCCCTCGCCGAAGAGGTCGATGCGGCGCTGCGGCAGGCGGCGATAGCCCGAATTCCACCATTCGGCAATGGCCATCTTCCGCGGTTCGGGGCGGGCGGCATAGCGTTCGAGATTGGCGGCGTAGGCGAGCTGCAGGTGGAGCGCCGCGAGAAACGGCATTGCCAGGACCGGCAGCATCCGCGCCAGCGGCCGCGGCACCGGCCGGTGATCGAGCCGCTCCGCCACCAGCGCGAAGGCGGCGGTGACCACCAGTCCCAGCAGCCAGCCGGCGAGCACGTCCGACGGCCAGTGGGCGGCCAGATAAATGCGCGAAATGCCGATCGCCAAGGCCAGCATGGCGGCCGTCGTATAGATCGGCAGACGGAAGCGGATCGGCAGGCCGCGGGCGAGGATGACCGCGAGGCAACCGTAGGTGACCGTGGCGAAGGTGGCATGCCCGCTGGGAAAGGCGAAGGCGTCGAAGCCCTCGTAGAGGGGCAGTGGCCGCGGCCGCCGGACCAGCCATTTGACCAGCGGCACCAGCAGCGCGGCTCCGCCCTGGGCCAGCAGCAAGGCCAGCAGGCTGCGTCGCGCCCTTTCGAGCAGGAGGGCCACGGCACCGAGCAGCATCAGCGGCAGGGTCAGGGCGCCGTCGCCGAGCATGGTCACGAACACCATCACCCGGTCGCCGACGGGCGTGCGCAGGGCCTGGAACAGGTTGGAGATGGCGAGATCGGCGCGCACCAGCGGGTCGCCGGTCAGCACGTCCTCGAAGACCGCGAGCAGGCCGTAGATGGCGAGCAGCCCTACCGCCAGCCAGAACAGCACCGCCAC
>CAYYZI010000252.1:0-4968 GCA_964475675.1 uncultured Geminicoccaceae bacterium | reverse complement strand
CGGGATCGGGGAAGTAGCGATAGTCGTGCGCTTCCTCCTTGCTGCGCATGGAGCGGGTGACGCCGCGGGCCGAATCGAACAGGCGGGTCTCCTGCTCGATCACCCCGCCGGCCTCCAGGATCTCCACCTGGCGCCGCGCCTCGTATTCGATCGCCCGGGCCACGAAGCGCATGGAATTGACGTTCTTGATCTCGCAGCGGGTGCCGAATTCCGCGCTGCCCACCGGCCGTACCGAGACGTTGGCGTCGCAGCGGAGCGAGCCTTCCTCCATGTTGCCGTCGCAGGTACCGAGATAGCGCAGGATGGAGCGCAGCTTGCGCATGTAGGCGACCGCCTCCTCGGGCGAGCGGATGTCGGGCTCGGAGACGATCTCCATCAGCGCCACGCCGGAGCGGTTGAGATCGATCAGGGTCCTGTCCGGAAGCTGGTCGTGGAGCGACTTGCCGGCATCCATCTCGAGATGGAGACGGGTGATGCCGATCGCCTTGCTGCTGCCGTCGGGAAGATCGATCACCAGCTCCCCCCTGCCGACGATGGGGTGCTGGTACTGGCTGATCTGATAGCCGTTGGGGAGATCGGGATAGAAGTAGTTCTTGCGCTCGAACACCGAAAAGCGGTTGATCTCGGCGCGAAGGCCGAGGCCGGTGCGGACCGCCTGCTCGATGCAGAAGCCGTTGAGCACCGGCAGCATGCCCGGCATGCCGGCATCGACCGGGCTCACCTGGCTGTTGGGTTCGGCGCCGAATTCGGTGGAAGCGCCGGAGAACAGCTTGGAGCGCGAGATCACCTGGGCATGCACCTCGAGGCCGCAGACGATCTCCCAGTCGCCGGTCTCGCCCTTGATCACGAAACGCATCTCACGCCGCCTCCGCGAGCCCGTAGGGCAGGGTGGTGAATGCCGCCGCCTCCTCGAGCGCCCTGCCCACATCGAGAACCGTGGCCTCGTCCCAGGCCCGGCCGATCACCTGCAGGCCGAGCGGCAGCCCCTCCGCGGAAAGTCCGGCCGGCACCGAGATGCCGGGAAGGCCGGCGAGGCTGGCGGGTACCGTGAACACGTCGTTAAGGTACATGGCCACCGGATCGTCGCTCTTCTCGCCGAGGCGGAAGGCGGCGGAAGGGGCGGTCGGGGTGAGGATGGCGTCGACCTGGCGGAAGGCCTCCGTGAAATCCTCGGCGATCCGCCGCCGCACCTTCTGCGCCTTCAGGTAATAGGCATCGTAATAGCCGGCCGACAGCGCATAGGTGCCGATCAGGATGCGCCGTCGCACCTCTGCGCCGAAGCCCTCGCCGCGGGTCTTCATGTAGGTCTCGGTCAGATCCTCGCCCTCGATCCTGAGCCCGTAGCGCATGCCGTCGTAGCGGGCAAGGTTGGAGGAGGCCTCGGCCGGTGCGATGATGTAATAGGCGGGAAGGGCGTATCGGGTATGGGGCAGGGAGATCTCGCGGATCTCCGCACCCGCCGCCCGCAGCCATTCGGCACCCTGCTGCCACAGCTGCTCGATCTCCGCGGGCATGCCCTCGACCCGGTATTCCCTGGGGATGCCGATCCGCAGACCGCGCACATTGCCGGTCAGCCTGCCGCTCCAATCGGGCACCGCCAGATCGGCACTGGTGCTGTCCTGCGGGTCGTAACCGGCCATCGCCTGCAGCAGGAGCGCACAGTCGGCGACGGTGCGGGTCAGCGGCCCGGCCTGGTCGAGGGAGCTGGCGAAGGCGATGATGCCGAAGCGCGAGCAGCGCCCGTAGGTGGGCTTCATGCCGACGATGCCGCAGAAGCTCGCCGGCTGGCGGATCGAGCCGCCGGTGTCGGTGCCGGTGGCGCCCAGGCTGATGCGGGCGGCGACGGCCGCCGCCGAACCGCCGGAGCTGCCGCCGGGCACCAGCGGCACTTCCGCCCCGGGCCGGGTCCAGGGATTGCGCACCGGCCCGTACCAGGAGGTGATGTTGGCCGAGCCCATCGCGAACTCGTCGAGATTGGTCTTGCCCAGGCACACCGCGCCCGCCTCCCAGAGCTTGCGGGTGACGGTCGATTCGTAGGGCGGCAGGAAGCCGTCGAGAATGTGGGAGGCGGCAGTGGTGAGGATGTCGCGGGTGCAGAACAGATCCTTGATGGCCAGCGGGATGCCTTCGAGCAGACCCGCCTCGCCCCGGGCGATGCGGGCATCGGCCGCCGCGGCCATGGCCAGCGCCACTTCCGGGGTGGGGGTGATGAAGGCGTTGAGGTCGCGGGCGGCTTCCATCGCCGCGAGATGGGCCTCGGTCAGTTCCCGGGCACGGATCTCGCGCCGCGAGAGGGCGGCTCGGGCCGCGGTCAGGGTGAGGCCGGTGAGCTCCGACATGACGCCTACTCCACCACCCTGGGGACGACGAAATAGCCGTCATGGGTCTCCGGCGCGTTTTTCAGGATGTCCTCGCGCCGTCCGCCGTCGGTCACCTCGTCGGGACGCCAGTGCGCCGGGATGTCCATCACCTTGCGCATCGGCTCCACATTCTCGGTGTCCACTTCCTTGAGCTGGTCGATCCACTCCAGGATCTTGGCGAGCTCGCCGGTCAGCGCATCGAGCTGCTCTTCGGGCACCTCGATCCGCGCGAGATAGGCGATCCGCGCGACGGTCGTCTTGTCGAGCGCCATCAGTCACCGCCTTTCGAGCGAAGAAACGGGAATGCGGTCGGAACCGGCGGCGAAGTTAGCCGGCCGCGCCGCCGAGGACAACCGCGAGCTGGCCGGTGCGCCGACCGGCGAGGCCCCCGCCGTCCACGCCCGCCGCCGGCTCAGTCGAACAGGTCCTCGAACATCTCGAAGACCGATTTCCGTTTCTTTTTCCTGTAGGGCCGGCCATGGGGCGGTGGCGTGGCGGCGGTGCGCGGCGTCTCGCCGGACGGCTCCCGCTCGGCGGAGTCCTCCACCTCGCGGACCACGGTCATCAGCTTCTCGAGCTCCCCGCGGTCCAGCCAGACGCCCCGGCATTTCGGGCAGATGTCGATCATCACACCCCGGCGCGAGATCTCGCGCATGCCTTCCTGGCAGTTGGGGCACATCAAGAGCGGCATCGCGGTTTCCTCCCTGCAGTTACGAGACCGGAAGATGGATCGGCTCCGGCCGCCGACCAGACGGCCGCCTTCGGTGTGCGGCAATGGGTCATGCGGGGCGCGTCGCAGGCTGGTTGCGGGCGGATTCGAGCTGTGTTAAGAGCCCGCCTGCCTTTGCGGGAAGGCACGCACACCGCGCGCCAGCCGTTTCGTGCGCGCATCGTCGACAGGTTCTTCAGGGGAAGCGAGGATTGGCTGCGATCAAGGGCACAGCGTCGGGCTTGGCCAAACGCTATGCGACGGCGCTCTTCGAGCTCGCCCTGGAGCGCGAGGCGCTCGAGCAGGTGGCCGAGGATCTGGCCAGGGTGCGCGAGGTGCTGGTCGGCAGTCCCGAGTTGCAGCGACTGATCCGCAGCCCGGTGGTGCCGCGCCAGCAGCTGCAGGGAGCCCTGCTGGCGCTGGCCGAGCGGCTGGGCGTCCACGAGATCGTGCGCAATCTCCTCGGTCTGCTGGCGCAACGCCGCCGGCTGTTCGCGCTGCCGCACATCATCGCCGCCTATGGCGAGATGCTGGCGGCCCATCGCGGCGAGGTCACCGCCGAGGTCACCGCCGCCATGCCGCTCGATGACCAGCAGCTCGCCCATCTGAAGAAGGCGCTGGAACGGCAGGCTGGCCGCACCGTCAAGCTGGTCGCCAAGGTCGATCCCGATCTCATCGGCGGGCTGGTCGTGCGCATCGGATCGCGCATGATCGACGCTTCGCTCAGGACCAAACTGCAACAGCTCGAGTTGTCGATGAAAGGGGTTCGGTAATGGATATCCGCGCCGCCGAGATTTCCGCGATCCTCAAGGAACAGATTGCGCGTTTCGGCACCGAGGCCGAGATGGCCGAGGTCGGCCGGGTGCTGTCGGTCGGCGACGGTATCGCCCGCGTCTACGGTCTCGACGAGGTCCAGGCCAGCGAGATGGTCGAGTTCGAGGACGGCACCCGCGGCATGGCCCTCAATCTCGAGAACGACAATGTGGGCGTCGTCATCTTCGGCGAGGACACCCACATCCACGAGGGCTCCCTCGTCAAGCGCACCAAGGCCATCGTCGATGTGCCGGTGGGCAAGGAACTGCTGGGCCGGGTGGTGGATGCCCTCGGCAATCCGATCGACGGCAAGGGGCCGATCAATGCCACCCAGCGGCGGCTGGTGGATGTCAAGGCGCCGGGCATCGTGCCGCGGCGTTCGGTGCACGAGCCGATGGCCACCGGCCTCAAGGCGATCGATGCCCTCATCCCCATCGGCCGCGGCCAGCGCGAGCTGATCATCGGCGACCGCCAGACCGGCAAGACGGCGATCGCCCTCGACACCTTCATCAACCAGAAGCGCCTCAACGAGGCGGCGGGGGACGACGAGAGCAGGAAGCTCTACTGCGTCTACGTGGCCATCGGCCAGAAGCGCTCCTCGGTCGCCAAGCTGGTCAAGACCCTGCAGGATGCCGGCGCCATGGAGTATTCCATCGTGGTCGCCGCCACCGCCAGCGAGCCGGCGCCGCTGCAGTATCTCGCCCCCTATTCCGGCTGCGCCATGGGCGAGTATTTCCGCGACAACGGCATGCATGCGGTGATCGTCTACGACGATCTCTCCAAGCAGGCGGTGGCCTATCGCCAGGTATCGCTGCTGCTGCGCCGTCCGCCCGGCCGCGAGGCCTATCCGGGCGACGTCTTCTATCTCCATTCGCGGTTGCTGGAGCGGGCCGCCAAGCTCAACGAGCAGCACGGTTCGGGCTCCCTCACCGCCCTGCCCATCGTCGAGACCCAGGCCAACGATGTCTCCGCCTACATTCCCACCAACGTGATCTCGATCACCGACGGCCAGATCTTCCTCGAGACCGATCTGTTCTATCAGGGCATCCGACCCGCCCTCAATGTGGGTCTGTCGGTGTCGCGGGT
>CAYYZI010000251.1:0-4975 GCA_964475675.1 uncultured Geminicoccaceae bacterium | reverse complement strand
ACGATGGCCTCGCGCAACCGCCGCATGAGATCCTGATAGAACCAGAGATTGTTCCAGGTCAGCAGGATGGCGCCCAGCATTTCCCCGGAGCGCACCAGATGGTGCAGGTATGCCCGCGAGTAGTCGCGTGCCGCCGGGCAGTCGCTGGTCTCGTCGAGCGGCCGCGGATCGTCGCGATGGCGGGCATTTTTCAGATTGACGGTGCCGAAGCGGGTGAAGGCCTGGCCGGTACGGCCCGAACGGGTCGGCAGCACGCAGTCGAACATGTCGATGCCGCGGCGCACCGCACCGAGGATGTCGAGCGGCTTGCCCACCCCCATCAGATAGCGCGGACGATCCTCGGGCAGATCCGGACAGACCGCATCGAGGGTCGCGAACATCACCTGCTGCGGCTCGCCGACGGCGAGCCCGCCCACCGCGTAGCCATCGAAGCCGATCTGCCGCAGGCCGGCGGCGGAACGGGCGCGCAGTGCGGCATCGGTGCCGCCCTGAACGATGCCGAACAGCCCGTAGCCGGGACGCGGCGCGAAGGCCCGTTTCGAGCGCTCCGCCCAGCGCAGGGAAAGCTCCATCGCCCGCTCCATCTCGGCGGGCGATGCCGGCAGCTTCAGGCATTCGTCGAGCTGCATGCTGACATCGGCATCCAGCAGATGCTGGATCTCCACCGCCCGCTCGGGGGTGAGCTCGTGCAGGCTGCCGTCGAGATGGGAGCGGAACACCACCCCGCGCTCCTCGAGACGGCGCAGCGAGGCCAGCGACATCACCTGAAAGCCGCCGCTGTCGGTGAGGATCGGCCCCGGCCAGTTCATGAAGCGGTGCAGGCCGCCGAGCCGCGCGATGCGCTCCGCCCCCGGTCGCAGCATCAGATGGTAGGTGTTGCCGAGCACGATCTCCGCACCCGTCGCCCGCACCATCTCCACGGTCAGCGCCTTGACGGTGGCGGCGGTGCCGACCGGCATGAAGGCCGGGGTCTCGATGGTGCCATGGGCGGTCTCGATGCGCCCGCGGCGCGCCGCACCATCGCGGGCCAGCAGCGTAAAGCGGATACCGCTCACGGTTCCTCCGGCAGGTCGCTGCCGTCCTGGCGATCGAGCAGACAGGCATCGCCGTAGGAGAAGAAGCGGAAGCCCTGCGCCACGGCGAAGGTGTAGGCTTCCTGCATGCGCCGGTAGCCGGCGAAGGCGCAGACCAGCATGAACAGGGTGGATTTCGGCAGGTGGAAATTGGTCAGGAGCCGATCGACTGCCCGGAAGCGATGGCCCGGCGTGATGAAAAGCGCGGTCTCGCCACTGCCCGCAGCGACCCGGCCCTGCTCGTCGGCGACGCTTTCGAGGGTGCGCAGGACGGTGGTGCCGACGGCGACGATCCGGCCACCTCGGGCGCGCGTGCGCGCGATGGCGGCGGCCGTGGCCTCCGGGATTTCGTACCGTTCGGCGTGCATGCGGTGCTCTCGTACGTCCGCCACCCGAACCGGCTGGAAGGTGCCGAGACCGACATGCAGGGTGACCTTCGCGAACTCCACCCCCGCTTTCTCCAGTGCCGCCACCAGCGCCGGCGTGAAATGCAGCCCGGCGGTGGGAGCGGCGATCGAGCCTTCCCGTTCCGCGAACAGGGTCTGATAGTCGAGACGATCGGCGTCGCATGGCTCGGGGCGGCGGATGTAGGGCGGCAGCGGCATGGCCCCGTGCCGGCGAATGGCCTCGAGAAGGGCGGTTCCTTCGAGATCGAAGCGCAGGCGGACCTCGCCGCCTTCGCCCCGTCCCTCCACCTCCGCCTGCAGCCCTTCCGCGAGGAGGAGACGGTCGCCCGGCCGCAGGCGGCGGGCACCCTTGGCGAGCGCCGTCCAGCGCCGCGGATCCTCGGCCTTCAGGAGGGTGATCTCCACCCGGGCGGCACCCCGGCGCGCCATGAAGCGCACCGGCAGCACGCGGGTGTCGTTGACCACCAGCAGATCGCCCGGCGCCAGCAGCTGCGGCAGGTCCCGCACCCGCGTCTCGAGAAACGGCCCCTGCGGCGGTACCAGCAGGAGCCGCGCCGCATCGCGGGGCCGTACCGGCGCCTGGGCGATGCGTTCGGCCGGCAGCGCGAAATCGAACAGATCGACACGCATCGGCGGCTCAGGCGCGCCCGCGTTTCCGGTCGAGTTCGGCGAGGACGTTGGGGGAGACGAAGCTGGAGACGTCGCCCTCGAGACTGTGGATCTCCTTGACGAAGCGGGAGGAGATGAACTGCACGGTCTCCGAGGCCATCAGGAACACGGTCTCGATCTTCGGGCAGATCCGCTTGTTGTTGGCGGCCATCTGGAACTCGTATTCGAAATCGGAGACCGCGCGCAGGCCGCGGATGATCATTTCCGCCCCCTCGCGGGTAGCGAAGCGCACCAGCAGGGTGTCGAAGGGTGCCACCTCGAGCCGGGCGCCATTGGCCTGGTTGCCGGCCAGCAGCCCGTCGATATCGGCACGCACCATGCGCACCCGCTCCTCGAGGGTGAACAGGGGATCCTTGCCGGCATTGACGGCCACCGCCACCACCAGCCGGTCGACCAGCATCGAGGCCCGGCGGATGACGTCCGTATGCCCGTTGTGGATGGGGTCGAACGTGCCCGGATAGACGCCGACGCGCTTGCGCATGGCTCGATCTCCACCCTGTGGGAGGATCAGCTCCCGCCGTTCCCGCCGCCGTTCCGTTCCTCTTCGGCCTCGTCGGCCGCATCGGCCTCTTCGGCTTCCTCGAGCCGCGCCGCCGAGACCACCTGCTCCTCGGGATCGATGTCGAACAGGCGCACGCCTTGGGTCTTGCGGCCGGCGATCCGGATCTGGCTCACCGGAATGCGGATGGTCTTGCCGCCGTCGGTCACCAGCATGAGATGATCCTGGTCCTCGACCGGGAAGGTGGCTGCCACCCGGCCGTTGCGCTCGGAGGTCTCGATATTGATGATCCCCTGTCCGCCACGATTGGTAATGCGGTACTCGTAGGCGGAAGTGCGCTTGCCGTAGCCGCGCACCGTGACCGCCAGCACGAACTGCTCGCGCGCCGCCAGCTCGGCGTAGCGCTCGGGGGTGAGCACCTGGAAGGGCGGAATCTCGGCCTCGCCATTGTCGCCGTTGGCGCGCCGGGTGGCGCCGGCGATGCGCACATATTCCTCGCGCTCCTCCGGCGTGGCCTCGACATGATCGAGGATCGACATGGAAATGACCTCGTCGCCGGCATGCAGCTCCATGCCGCGCACGCCTTCGGAAGCGCGCGAGCGGAACACCCGCAGGCTGGCCACCGGGAAGCGGATCGCCTTGCCGCCGGCCGAGGCCAGCAGCACGTCATGGCCATCGTCGCAGACCGCGACCCCGATCAGCCGGTCGCCATGCTCCAGCCCCATGGCGATCTTGCCGTTTCTCGGCACCCGCACGAAGTCGGAGAGTTCGTTGCGCCGCACCTTGCCATGGGCGGTGGCGAACATGACGCTCATGCTCTCCCACAGCTCCTCCTCCTCGGGCAGGGGCAGGACGGCGGTGACCGCCTCCTCGCGGGCCATCGCCGGGAACAGGTTGACCATCGCCTTGCCCCGAGCCTGGGGAGCGCCGAGGGGCAGCTTG
The DNA here is from genome assembly GCA_964475675.1 of uncultured Geminicoccaceae bacterium. GTDB lineage: Bacteria > Pseudomonadota > Alphaproteobacteria > Geminicoccales > Geminicoccaceae > JALSRW01. The sequence goes on along the minus strand of CAYYZI010000251.1, from coordinate 1,385 downwards.
TAGACCTTGAGCTTGTAGACCCGGCCGAGATCGGTGAAGAACAGCACCGGCGTATGGGTGCTGGCCACGAACAGCTTGGTGACGAAATCGTCCTCGTGGGTCTTCATCGCCGCCCGGCCCTTGCCGCCGCGGCGCTGCGCCCGGTATGTCGAGAGCGGCACCCGCTTGATGTAGCCCTTGTGGGTGACCGTCACCACCATGTCCTCGCGCTGAATGAGCGCCTCGATATCGGTATCGATCTCGGCATCGACATCGATTTCGGTGCGGCGCTCGGTGGCGAACTTCTGGCGGACCGCGAGCAGCTCCTCCTTCATCACCTCCAGCAGCCGCTCCCGCGAGCGCAGGATCTCGAGGAGTTCGGCGATGCGCAGACCGATCTCCTCCAGCTCCTTGCGGATCTTGTCGCGCTCGAGCGCGGTCAGGCGCTGCAGGCGCAGATCGAGAATGGCCTGGGCCTGCTTTTCCGACAGACGATACACGGGCCGTTCTTCGCCCTCGCCGAAGCCGTCCTCGACCAGACGCAGCAGCGGCAGGATCTCCCCCGCCGGCCAGGCGCGCGCCATCAGCTCGCTGCGTGCCGTCTGGGGATCGGGAGCCCGGCGGATGAGCGCGATCACCTCCTCGATGTTGGCCACGGCCACGGCGAGGCCGGCCAGCAGATGGGCGCGATCCCGGGCCTTCTGCAGCTCGAAGGCGGTGCGCCGGCTGATCACCTGCTCGCGGAATTCGAGGAAGGCCTCGAGCACTTCCTTGAGGGACATCAGCATCGGCCGGCCGCGATGGAGGGCGACCATGTTGATGCCGAAGCTCGATTGCAGCGGCGTGTAGCGATAGAGCTGGTTGAGCACGACATCCGGATCGGCATCGCGCTTGAGCTCGATGACGATGCGCATGCCCTGGCGGTCGGACTCGTCGCGCAGATCGGCGATGCCCTCGACCCGCTTTTCGCGGGCCACCTCGGCGATGCGCTCCACCAGCCGCGCCTTGTTCACCAGATAGGGGATCTCGCTGACGATGATCGCCTGGCGGTCCTTGCGCACCTCCTCCACCGTGCAGCGGCTGCGCACCACCACGCTGCCCCGGCCGGTGGTGTAGCCGGCGCGGATGCCCTCGCGGCCGAGGATGATGCCGCCGGTGGGAAAGTCGGGACCGTGCACGAACTCCATGAGCTCGGCGAGTTCGAGCTCGGGATCGTCGATCAGGGCGACGCAGGCGTCGATCAGTTCGCCCAGATTGTGAGGGGGAATGTTGGTGGCCATGCCCACGGCGATGCCGCCGGCGCCGTTGACCAAAAGATGCGGGAACTGGGCCGGCAGAACCTCCGGCTCCTTGCCGCTCTCGTCGTAGTTGGGGCGGAAATCGACCGTGTCCTTGTCGATATCGTC
>CAYYZI010000250.1:0-5023 GCA_964475675.1 uncultured Geminicoccaceae bacterium | reverse complement strand
CACGAGGCCCCGCAGGGCTCCTATACCGCCCGGCTGTTCGCCGATCCGGATCTCCTGGCCGCCAAGCTGCGCGAGGAAACCGAAGAGCTGATCGAGGCGGCAAGCCGCGAGGAAGTGATCTGGGAGGCCGCCGATCTCCTCTACTTCACGCTGGTGCGCCTCGCCCGTGAGGGCATCGATCTGGCCGAAGTCGAACGCCATCTTGCGCGCCGTCGGCGCAAGGTCACCCGCCGCGGCTAGCGCTCCTCACCAGTAGCGCATGGCCGCCCGGTAGAGCCCGTCGACGACATCGGCGGTGATTTCCACCGGCGCATTGTCCAGAAGCCGCTTTTGTGGCAGCGCCCCCTCGGTGAGAGCGGCGATGTCGATGGCCGAAAAGCCGATCGCCTCCAGCCCGTTGGGCAGCCCCGCCATGCGCATGAGATGGACCAGCCGATCGGCCACCAGGGCGCCGCCCTCGCGCGGATCCACGCCCTCGGTATCGGCCCCGAGTGCCCGTGCCGCCTCCAAAAGACGCGGGCCGGCGCGCTCCCCCATCAGCCGGTAGACCGGCGGTGCGTTGAGGATCACCGCCATGCCGTGGGGCACCAGCGGCGGCCCCGGCGGATAGTCCTCGGGCCGGTAGTTCCGCACCATCCCCGAGACCGGGTAGGAGAGGGCGTGGGGGACGTGACAGCCGGCATTGCCGAAACTGTTGCCGGCCAGGGTCGCCGCCCAGAGCAGGCGGCCCCGCGCCGCCATGTCCGGGGGATCGGCGAGCGCCGCCTCGAGATTGGCGGCGACCAGACGGATCGGTTCGAGGGCCACCAGATCGGACCAGGGATTGGCGCCCTGGGTCATCGGCCGCAGATCGGGCTCGCGGGGCAGGGCGCGCTCATGGACCGGCCGGCAAGTCCAGGCCTCCAGCGCATGGCAGATGGTGTCCAGCGCGGTGCAGGCCAGCGCCGTGCGCGGCAGGCTGGCGGTGACCTCGGGATCGACCACCGCATGGCGGGGCACCATGTGATGCGACATGATCCCCGTCTTGGCCTTCATCGACAGAAGATCGAACACCGCGATGCCGGTGCATTCGCTGCCGGTGCCGCAGGTGGTGGGGCAGGCGATGTGCGGCTTGAGGGGGCCGGGGACGTTGCGGCCTTCGCCGATCGGGGCGTTGACATAGGCCAGGAAATCGTCCGGCCAGCTGCTGTAGAGATTGGCTACCTTGGCGGTGTCCATGACCGAGCCGCCGCCCACCGAAACGAAGCCGTCGAAACCGCCATCGGTGGCGAAACGGATCGCTTCATGGAAGGAGCGGTCGGTGGGCTCGATTTCCACCGCATCGAACAGGGTCACCACCAGCCCGGCCTCCTCGAGGGCCGCTCTGGCGGTGGCCACTGCCGGCAGGGCGGCGAGGTGGCGGTCGGTGACCAGCAGGGGCCGGCGCATGCCGAGCCGGCGGGCGATGTCGCCGAGGATGCCCAGCACTCCCGGGCCGAAGGTGATGCGCGGTGTCGTGATGGTGAAGGATTGTGAAGCGTCCATCTGCGCGCTCTCCGAGGCTGTGCGCTAGATTGCGCGGCAGCACCGGCGACGGCAAGCGCGGCGTGCGCCTAGGCTGGCGCGGCGCGCCTGTCGCAAACCGGCAAGAAATGGCGCCATCGGAGGCTTCGCGCATGTCGGCTTCTTCGCGTTTCCGCAACAGCTTGTCGGCCATCCGCCGCGCGTGCCGGAGATCCGAAATTCGCTGTCGTAGGGCCAACAGCAGCGCGCCGGCCGAGACCGCATCTGTGGGCTGGGCAGGGACCCCCGTGGTCCGCGGCCGCTAGTGCGGAGAGCGCTTGCATGACTTCCTTCCGTCTCGCCACGGTACCCGCCGCGAGCCCGGCTCCGGCCACCGACCTCGCCACCGCCATCGCCGGTCTCTGCCACGAGTTCTCGATCGAGGTGACGCCGAAGCAGGCGGCCAGGGTCGAGAGCTTCGCCGCCCTGCTGCCGCCCGGCACCCGGGTGTTCGTGACCTTCGTTCCCGGCGAGACGGTGGATGCGGTGCTGCCGGTGGTCGACCGGCTGGCGCGGGAGGGCATGCGGCCGGTGCCCCACATCGCCGCCCGCAACCTGATCGCCGAGGCCACCTTCCAGCATCTGGTGCGCGGCGCCTATGCCTGCGGCGCCCGCGAGGCGCTGGTGATCGCCGGCGGTTCCCGCAAGCCGGCCGGCCCCTATGCCTCCTCGCTGGATCTCCTGGAAAGCGGGGTGTTCGAGGAGGTGGGCTATCTGCGGCTCCACGTCGCCGGCCATCCCGAGGGCAGTCCCGACATTCCCGCGCCCGAGCTGGGACGGGCGCTGGCCGCCAAGAATGCCTGGAGTGCGCGGACCGGCATCCCGCTCGAGATCACCACCCAGTTCAGCTTCGATGGCGCCCGCTTGCGGGCCTGGGAGCAGGAGATCCGCGCCGCCGGCAACCGGCTGCCGATCCGCGCCGGCCTCGCCGGTCCGGCCTCGGTGGCGAGCCTCGTCAAATACGCGCGCATGTGCGGCGTTTCCGCCTCGGTCGGCTTTCTCCAGCGGGCCGGAGGTCGGTTTCTCCAGCTGGTCGGTCAGGCCGCCCCGGACGGGCTGATCGTGTCCCTGGCCCGGGCCGGGATGGAGGATCCGGACTGCCTGATCCATCGCCTCCATTTCTATCCCTTCGGCGGCTTCGCCAAGACCGCCGCCTGGGCCGCCGCGGTGGCCGAGGGCCGCTTCACCCTGTTCGCCGACCAAAGCGGCTTCGCCATCCAGCCCTGAAGCCCGGCAGGGGCAAATCAGCGCGCCCGTTTGCGTTGTCGGCTCCGGCCTCCTATCTTTCGGTCGTCTTCGCCAAGGTTGGCGGGACAGGTTTCTGAAGATCGAATCAGGTCCAGCTCCAGCCCGTTCGCGCCTCGGATCGGGCCGGATGCTCTCGTGCCGTCGAGAAAAGCCCGCCGATGCCCAACATCCTGCGCAACCCGCTGCTGATCCTCAGTCTGCTCGCCGTGGTGATCGGCGTCGTCACCGGCTTCGGCGCCGTGGTTTTCCGGATGCTGGTGAGCCTGGTCCACAATCTGGCCTTCTACGGCGAGCTCTCGCTCTACTACGACGCCAACGTTTTCGGTCCGCCCAGCAGCTGGGGCCCGTTCATCATCCTCGTCCCGGTGATCGGCGGCCTGATGGTTGTGTGGATGGTCGAGACCTTCGCCCGCGAGGCGCGCGGCCACGGCGTGCCCGAAGTGATGTACGCCATCTTCTACCGCGAGGGCATCATCCGCCCGGTGGTGGCGGCGGTGAAGATCCTGGCCTCGGCCCTGTCGATCGGCAGCGGCGCCTCGGTCGGCCGAGAGGGGCCGATCATCCAGATCGGCTCGGCTTTCGGCTCGACCCTCGGCCAGTGGGTCCGGGTCGAGCCCTGGCAGCGCATCACCATGGTCGCCTCGGGAGCGGCGGCGGGGGTGGCCGCCACCTTCAACACGCCGCTCGGCGGGGTGCTGTTCGCCATCGAACTGCTGATGCCCGAGGTCAGCACCCGCACCTTCCTGCCGGTGGTGATCTCGGCCGGTACCGCGACCTTCATCGGCCGCATGTTCTTCGGCGCCCAGCCGGCCTTCATGCTCGACCGGGTCGGGCTGACGCCGATGGAGGATCTGAGCCTCGTCACCCTGCTGCTGATCGCCGGGCTCGGCATCCTCTCGGGGCTCGGCGCCTGGCTGTTCATCCGCGTGCTGACCCGCCTCGAATTCTTCTTCGAGGGCCTCAAGACCAACGTCTACGTCAAGAACATCCTGGGCATGCTGTTCATCGGCCTCGTCATGTACGGCCTGTTTCTCTACAGCGGCCAGTACCACACGGCGGGGGTCGGCTATGCCACCATCCAGGCCATTCTCGACCACAAGATCGTCGGGCTCGGCTTCCTGCTGACCCTGTTCCTGCTCAAGGTGCTGGCCACCTCGGTGAGCCTCGGCTCCGGCGCCTCGGGCGGGGTGTTCGCGCCCTCGCTGTTCATGGGCGCCACCCTGGGCGGCGCCTTCGGGGCGCTGGTCATCCCCTATTTCGGGGTGAGCGATTTCACCCTCAGCGAGTTCAGCATCGTCGCCATGGCCAGCATGGTGGCCGCCGGCACCGGGGCGGCGATGATGGCCATCGTCATGATCTTCGAGATGACCCGGGACTTTCACATCCTGTTCCCGGCGATCGTCGCCGCGGCCCTGGCGATCGGCGTGCGCCGGCTGCTCTCCGACGAGAACATCTACACCGTCAAGCTGGCCTGGCGCGGCATCCACATTCCCAAGGACCGCCACACCAACATGTTCCTGGTGCGCCACGCCAAGGAGGTGCTGAGCCGGGACTTCTTCGTGATGGATGCCGATCTGCCGGTGCAGGAGGGGCTCCGGCAGCTCCCCGAGTCGCCGGATTCCGAATACATCGTGGTGGCCCGCGACAACCACATCACCGGGGTGATCCTGATCCCGCCCAGCCTGCATGCCCTCGAGCAGGTGGGCGGCCATGTGACCCTGGGCGAGATTGCCGATCGCAAATGGATCGTCGCCCTGCCCGATCAGAGCATGTTCGAGATCTTCCCGCGTCTGGCCCGGCGCGGCGCCCGCTACGTGATCGTGGTCGACGGCAAGGGCATCCCCCATGCCGACCAGATCCAGGGCATCATCGCCCGCGCCCAGATCACCGATGCGGTGATCGAGAACTTCGGAAAGGGCTAGCCGCACGCCGCCGGCGTGGTAGATCCTTTCCTGGGCGCGGTCCTTGCGGGCCGCCCGCCCGTCACCGCCAACCCCTTCACGCCGAAGCGGCCGGATCGCCCATGCAGGTTCCGCGTACCCCTCACGAGCCCATCCATCTCGCCGGTCTCAATCCCGAGCAGCGGGCCGCCGTCGAGGCCGAGGACGGGCCGCACCTCCGGCCGAACGTAAACAACGTTTGAACCAACTTCAGCAGCGCGTTCGCAGCTACCTTGCCGAACAACGCGGCGCTGACAGAGGCGTTTCCAGAACCCGAGAAGAGCAAAGACGGC
>CAYYZI010000249.1:0-5027 GCA_964475675.1 uncultured Geminicoccaceae bacterium | reverse complement strand
AACCAGCCGAGCTGTACGGCGAAGACGTAGAGCAGCAGGATGCCGATCACGAACTGGGGGGCGGAAACGGCGGCGAAGGAGGCGACCATGATCGCCCGGTCGACCGGCCGGCCCCGCCGCGAGGCGGCATAGATCCCCGCCGACAGGCCGATCAGCAGCTCCAGCAGGATGGCCCCGGCCATCAGCAGCAGGGTGGCCGGCAGGCGCGACAGGATGAGGGTGGTGACCTCGGTCTTCTGAATGTAGGAGCGGCCGAGATCGCCCTGCAGGAGATTGCCCAGATAGCGCAGATACTGCTGCCACAGCGGCAGATCGAGGCCGAGCTGGCGGCGGATATTCTCGACGGTTTCCGGAGTGGCGCTGCGGCCGGCGATCTGGCGCACCGGATCGGCCGGGATGAGATAGACCAGCACGTAGGTCACCAGCGTGATGCCGATCAGGATGAACACGGCCTGGCCGAGGCGGCGGGCGATGTAGCCGATCACGGCTCGCGCCCGCGCTGGGTGGGGTCGAGGGCATCCCGGAGGGTATCGCCGACCAGGTTGAAGGACAGGGCCAGCAGCAGGATGGCGAGGCCCGGGAAGAACACCAGCCAGGGGGCGGTGGCGAAATAGGTCTGGTTCTCGAAGATGATGTTGCCCCAGGAGGGGGTGGGCGGGCGCACCCCGACCCCGAGATAGGAGAGGGTGGCCTCCAGCAGCACCGTGGTGGCGACGCCGAGGGTGGCCCAGACCAGCAATGTCGGCACCAGATGGGGCAGGATGTGCTGCAGCAGGATGCGAAAGGGGCCGGCACCGATGGCCCGGGCGGCCTCGATGAACTCGCGTTCGGCCAGAGAGCTGGTCTCGGTATAGATCACCCGGGCGATCTGCACCCAGTTCACCATGGCGATGACCAGGGCCACGATCCACAGCGACGGGCTGAAGATGGCGGCCAGCGCAATCGCCAGCAGCAGCGCCGGGAAGGCCATCATCAGATCGGTGAAGCGCATGATGGCGGTGCCGATCCAGCCCTGCAGATATCCCGCGGTGATCCCCAGAAAGGCGCCGATGGCCACCGCCGCACCATTGGCGACGATGCCGATGATCAGCGATGTGCGGGCGCCGAAAATGAGCCGTGAGAGGAGATCGCGGCCGAGGAGATCGGTGCCCAGCCAGAAGCGCGGATTGGGCGGCAGCGGCGCCCCCTCGAGGGTCAGCCCGTCGAAGAACTGCTGGTTCGGCGGGTAGGGGGCGAGCCATTCGGCGAACAGCGCAGCCAGCACCGTAACGGCGATCACGGTCAGCCCGAACAGGGCCACCCGGTCACCCAGGATCCGGTCGCGCAGATGCGCCAAGGCGGCTGTCTCCCCCTCTCAGCCTCCGTCAACGGCCGGCGATCATACGCGCGCATGACCGGCTGACAAGAGCGGCCCCGGCGCCGGCTGCCGGGACCATGCACCGCTTTCGGAAGCGCTGCCGCGCGGTCTATGATGCCGGCAGGAAACGGGGGAGTGGCATGATCGACTTTTCGCTCACGGCGGAGCAGCAGGCGCTGCAGGCGGAGGTGCGGCGGTTCATCGAGAGCCGCATCCTGCCCTTCGAGCGGGATCCGCGCTGGGGCAGGCACGGGCCGAGCGAGGCGCTCAGGCGGGAGCTTTTGGCCGCCGCGCGCGAGGCCGGGCTGGTGGCCCCGCATCTGCCGCCCGAATACGGCGGCCGCGGTCTCGACCATGTCAGCCAGGCCATCGTCTTCGAGGCGGCGGGATATTCGCCGCTGGGGCCGACGGCGATGAACATCATGGCCCCGGACGAGGGCAACATGCATCTGCTCCTCGAGGCCGCCACCGAGGCGCAGAAGAAGCGCTGGCTGGTGCCGCTGGCGGCGGGCGAGATCCGCTCCTGCTTCCTGATGACCGAACCCGACGGGGCCGGCGCCGATCCAATGCTGCTCTCCACCCGGGCCGAACCTGAAGGCGAGGGCTTCGTGATCCACGGTCGCAAATGGCTGATCACCGGGGCCGGCGGCGCCGCCTTCGGCATCGTCATGGCCGATGTGCCGGGCAGGGGTGCCACCATGTTCCTGACGCCGATGGACGCCCCCGGCATTCGTCTGGTGCGGCTTCTCGATACCATCGACAGCAGCTTCACCGGCGGCCATTACGAGATCGAACTGGACGGGCTGCGGGTGGGCCCCGACCAGGTGCTGGGCGAGGTTGGCGAGGGCTTCCGTTACGCCCAGATCCGCCTCGCCCCGGCCCGCCTGACCCATTGCATGCGCTGGCTGGGCGGAGCGGTGCGGGCGCAGGAGATCGCCCGCGATTACGCGGCCAGACGCACCGCCTTCGGCAAGCCGCTCGGGGAGCACGAGGGGGTGGGCTTCATGCTCGCCGACAACGAGATCGACATCCTCCAGGCGCGACACTGGATCTGGTACGCGGCCTGGGTGCTGGATCGCGGCGGGAAGGGCCGGCACGAGACCTCGCTGGCCAAGGTGGCGGTCTCGGAAGCGCTCTATCGGGTGCTCGACCGTTGCGTGCAGATCCTGGGCGGGCTCGGGGTCACCCATGACACGGTGGTGGCACGGCTGTTCCAGGACATCCGGGCCTTTCGCATCTATGACGGGCCATCGGAAGTGCATCGCTGGGCGATCGCCAGACGCTGCCTCAAAGGCGCGCGCCCGGCGGATGGGGAGCGACCGGCATGAGCGCGCGCCCGGGCGGCGACCTGTTCGATCTTTCCGGCCGCATCGCGGTGGTCACCGGCGGTGGTCGCGGCATCGGCCGGGCCATCTCCGCGGCGCTGGCCCGCTACGGTGCTACCGTGGTGGCGGGCGGGCGCCGGCCCGAGCCCCTGGCCGAAACGGTGGCGGCGATCCGCGAAGCGGGCGGGGAGGCCTGGTCGCATCCCCTCGATGTGACCGAGGAGGCCTCGGTGCTCGCCCTGCGCGACGCCGTCCTCGAGCGCCACGGACGGATCGACATCCTGATCAACAATGCCGGTATCGACCCCCATTACGCGCCGCTGGAGAAGACCTCCTTCGAGGAGTGGCAGAAGATCCTCGATGTCAATCTTTCCGGGGTCTTCCGCTGCTGCCGGCATTTCGGAGCGGCGATGCTGGAGCGGGGCGGCGGGGCGATCGTCAATGTGAGCTCGATCTCCGGCCGGGTGGCGTTCCGCCGCCAGGTTCCTTACTGCGCCTCCAAGGGCGGGGTGGAGATGCTGACCCGGGCGCTGGCACTGGACTGGGCGGATCGCGGGGTGCGGGTCAACGCCGTGGCCTATGCCTTCATCCCCACAGATCTCACCCGCGGCATCACCAGCCACGAGCATCTCTCGAAGCGGCTCCTGGCGCGCACGCCGATGGGCCGCTTCGGCAGGGTGGAGGAGACGGTGGGAGCGGTGGTCTTCCTCGCCGCCGAGGGCGCCTCCTCCTATGTCACCGGCACCACGGTGATGGTCGACGGCGGCTGGACGGCCGCCTGAGTCCCGCCGGAAACGTTCAGCGCAGCGCTTCGAGGATGCTCACATAGGAGGCCACGCAGGCTCCGCCCATGTTGTAGATGCCGCCGATCTCGGCGTCCTTCACCTGCATCTCGCCGGCATCGCCCTGCACCTGCATGGCGGTGAGCACATGCATCGACACGCCGGTGGCGCCGATGGGGTGGCCCTTGGCCTTGAGCCCGCCCGAGGGATTGACCGGCAGCTTGCCGTCCTTTTCGGTCCAGCCCTCGAGGGCGGCCCGCGCCCCCTGGCCGCGCGGGGTCAGTCCCATCGCCTCGTACTCGATGAGCTCGGCGATGGTGAAGCAGTCGTGGGTCTCCACCAGATCGAGATCCTCGAGGGCCAGGCCGGAGGCCTCGAAGGCCTTGCGCCAGGCCTGCTCGCAGCCCTCGAAGAGGATGATGTCGCGGCGGCTCACCGGCAGGAAGTCGTTGACCTGGACCGCTGCCCGGAAGACCACCGCCTTGGGCATGGAAAGGGCGGTCTCGACATCCGTCAGCACCAGCGCCGCGGCGCCGTCGGAGACCAGCGAACAATCGGTGCGCTTGAGGGGCGGGGCGACCATCGGGTTCTTCTCCGAGACCTCGCGACAGAAGGCGAAGCCCAGATCCTTGCGCATCTGCGCCCAGGGATTGGCGCAGCCGTTCTTGTGGTTCTTGGCGGCGATCGCTGCCAGGGCGTCGGTCTGGTCGCCATGGCGCTGGAAATACTGCTGGGCGATCTGGGCGAAGACCCCGGCAAAGCCCCCCTCGATGCCCGATTCCTCCTTGAGGTAGGAGGCCTTCAGCAGGGTCCGGCCGATCTCCGGGCCGGGCAGCTCGGTCATCTTCTCGACCCCCACCACCAGCACGAAACGGGCCTTTCTGGCGGCGATCGCACGCAGTCCGGCATGGACCGCGGCGGAACCGGTGGCACAGGCGTTCTCGACCCGGGTGGCGGGCGTGAAGCGCAGTCCCGGGTCGGTCTGCAGGACCAGGGAACTCGTGAAATCCTGCTGCGAGAAGCCGCCGTTGAAATGGCCGAGATAGATCTCGTCCACCTCTTCGGGGTCGATGCCGGCATCGGCCATCGCCCCCCGTGCCGCCTCGGTGATCAGACTCTCGACATCCCGGTCTTCGTGCTTGGCGAAGGGCAGATGGTGCCAGCCGACGATACAGGCGGTCATGGGCGGTCTCCGGAGGGCGCTCGCGCGGGTTGGCTCTTATTGCACCGCAACATGTAGCCCCCCGCGGCGGCCGCGGCAAGCGCCGCGCCGCCTCGCCGGCCCTCGCGCCGGCGCCGGGCTCAGTCGCCGACCAGGAGCGGTACCGGCTGCTCCCAGATCAGGCTCACCGCGAACAGTACGAAGAACAGGTAGAGAACCAGCCGATCGATCATCATCGTGCGCCCTCCGGCGAGGAACTGCCGCCAGGACGGTGCGATGCCCCGGGGGCAGCCTGCGGAGGCTAACGCCGAAAGTTGAATTTCCGGTTAACGGCGGGGCCGGCCGGAACCGATCCCCGCCTAATGGCGGAAATGTCGCATGCCGGTGAACAGCATGGCGGT
>CAYYZI010000248.1:0-5029 GCA_964475675.1 uncultured Geminicoccaceae bacterium | reverse complement strand
GTCGATCACCTGCTCGTTGGCCAGCACCGTCTGGTCCACCGGATCCCAGTTGACCCAGCTTTCCTTGCGGTAGACCAGGCCCCGTTCCAGCATGTCCAGGAACATCGCCTGCTCGTGCTTGTAGTAGGCCGGATCGCAGGTGGCGAACTCGCGCGTCCAGTCCAGCGAGCAGCCCATCGCCTTGATCTGCTCCCGCATCTCGCGGATGTTGGCCCAGGTCCATTCGGCCGGATGCACGCCCTTCTGGATGGCCGCATTCTCCGCCGGCAGCCCGAACGCGTCCCAGCCCATGGGATGCAGCACGTTGAAGCCCTGCCGCCGCTTGAGGCGGGCGACGACATCGCCCAGCGTGTAGTTGCGCACATGCCCCATGTGGATGCGGCCGGAGGGATAGGGGAACATCTCCAGCACGTAGTATTTGCGCCGGGAGGGATCGGTCCTCGCCTCGAAACAGCGCCGTTCCTGCCAGATGCGTTGCCACTTCTGCTCACTGGCCCGGAAAGGGTAGCGTGACATGCGTCCTACCTCGAATGTCGAAAGCCGCGGATGTTCGGTGTGTGTGTGCCTTGTGCCCGAAACCGGGGCGGCGGCCGTCCTCAGCCGCCCGCCTGCACGGCGACGATCCGCAGCTCCCGCGCCCGGGTGAGGATCTTGTCCTCGAGTGCACGTGCCGTTTCCGGGGCCACCGGCGCATCGACCCATTCGCCGCTGGGGTCGCGCACCTGATGAAACACGGTGACCTTGATGGCATCGGCGCGCAGCACCCGGTCACGGATCAGGATGGTGAGCTTGAAGCGCTCGCCCGGCACGTCCGCGGGCTTGTACCAGTCGGTGATGATCAGCCCGCCGAAGGGATCGGCCGAGGCCAGGGGAACGAAATCGAGGGTCTCCAGCGAGGCCCGCCAGAGATAGGCATTGACGCCGATGCCCGCGGCCCCCGCCCCGCCCTGGTCGCGGCGTCGTTCGGTGCTGAAGACGAACGCCTCGTTGCCGAACACCGTGCCGTATTTCTGCCGGTCGCGGAGGTCCTTCGGGTCGTATTCCTGACCGATGTCCGGGGGCTGGACGTTGGGGCTCTCACAGGCCGAAAGCAGCAGGGCCAGGCCGGTGAACATCACCAGCAGGGCGGGCAGGGTCGATCGTTTCTGCATGGGCTGTCCATCGCTTTGCGGTGCGGACGCGCGTCCTGGGCACGGGCGCAACATAGCGTCCCGCTGCCGCCAATTCCAGCACCGAGCGTCGGAGGGCCGCGGCCGCGGCGATCAGAAGTTCAGGCGAACGCCGAGCCGCCCCACGGCGATCGCTTCGTCCCGCCCGGTCTCGCCGAGCGCCACATCGCTCTCGAAGGCGAGCCAAGGCAGCGCCAGCAGGTCGGTACTGAGCATCAGCATGTCCAGCGGCTCCTCGTCGGCTTCGCTGCGCCAGGCATAGCCGAGGCTCGCCGAGAACGACCCGTAGCCTACACCGGCGGCGATCAGATCCGCCTGCCGGCCCATCAGCAGCGAGCGGCCATAGGCGCCGCCGAAGGCGATGCCGTTGTATTCGAAGCCACCACCCACCAGCATCTGGTCGCCTTCGCGGGTGGCCGGTGGCCGGCGCAGGCCGAGCCGCTCGATACCCAGCAGACTGCCCTTGGCGATGCCGAAATCCAGCCGTCCGCCGCTCAGTACCCGCGAGGGCTCGGTCAAGCGCAGACTGCCCGTCGCCCGTGGCGTGAAGGCGATGACGAACGGCGTCACCGTCCCCGGTTCCTGTTCCTCGGCGAACAGTCCGGTGGCGGGCCCGGGCAGGGCCCCGTAGTCACCGGCCACCAGCTCGGCCGCGCGCACGCCTGCCCCGCCCATGAGAGCGATGCCGAGAAGGATCGTCAATGCCGGCCGGAAAAGCCAGTTGCGCATCGGCAGGGGTCCCGTGCTTCACAGCGGGTTCGAGCCACAAATCCTGCTTTCTAATAGCACATCCCCGGTGGGGTTTCTACCGGGACAGGAGAAACAACCTCAAAAGTTCGCGAGCGTTGCGGCGCATCCTCACCTCGAGCGGGTAGGCGCGGTGCGGACGGCAAGGCGGCGGGCCGAAGCCCGCCGCCCGCAACCGTCGCGAAGAGACGTCAGTAGCCGATGTGCAGACGAACCACGCCGGTCACGCCGTCGTCGTTGCCGCCGGTGTCGTTGTCGAAGGCCGAGATGTCGCCCTGGAGGGCAACGCCGGGGAACAGCCCCATATCGGCACTGAACACGACGTTGGTGGGATCGGCCGCAGCGCCGTCGTTGTCCACTTTGGCGTAGGTGATCGACAGGTTGGCCGGGCCGAGGCTCGCTCCGGCACCGACGTTCCAGATGTCGCGATCGCCGCCGACATCGTCGTTCTCGGTGAACCAGGCGCCACCGACACTGAAGCCGGAGAAGCCGATGACGACACCGCCGCCGAACGCGGAGAAGTCGTTGTTGCCGGTCTCGTAGTCGGCGGTGCTGCCGACCACCGAAGCGGTCACGTCCACCGCACCGAAGGTGTTGGAGTAAGCGAGACCGGCCTCGATCCAGTCCTCACGGTCCGTGGCCGTGACGTCGGTCGGATAGCTGGCCGAACCGCTGTGGCCGGAATCCGGGGTGTAGCTGATGCCGACCTGGAAGCCGGAGACCTTCGGCGAGTAGTAGATGATCTTGGTGGCATCGCTGGAATTGTCGAAGAAGATACCGGCATTGGCCACTTCGCCGGCACCGTCGATACCGCCCGTACCGGCGGCCAGGGTGAAGGCACCGACCTTCATGTTGTCGGCGGCGCCGTCCTCGTCGCCGAAGCGCAGCTCGCCCCAGTTGCCACCGATGAAGATCCAGCTCTCGTCGGTGTTGGCCGTGGCATTGGTGTCGGCCTCGAACTCGACCGTCGCGCCGTAGCGCATGCCGGTCGCATCGTCGGTGCCGCGGGCCTTGACATGCACCTCGGTATCGTTGCGGAAGTAGAAGTTCCGCGAATCGGCGATACCGCTCTGATCGTCCAGGTTCCCGAAAGCGGCCAGGAAGCGCGAGAAGCCGCTGACCGTCACTTCGAGGGCCTTGGCCTGTCCTGCATCGGCGACCATGAGTGCGCCGACACCGAGCAGGGCCGTCGTGCCTAACAACGCCTTTTTCAAGTACATCCTCGTTTTCTCCTTTCGTGCCACGAAGGCGCGTGTCCGATGTTTTCGACCGGGCCGGCGCACCGACCCTGCACATCAAGAGGTGGTGACCGGCACCACACTCAATCGGCCCGTGATTTATCGGAACAGGGTCCCGCCCATGCAAGCCGCGTTCGTTCACCCGGCCCGGGTCGCGGGCACACTGTGTTCCCCGTGCAACAAGCTCACACCGCCAGCCGCAGCAGCGCCATCTTCTCCATGTCCTGCAGAAACTTGGCCCGCTGTTCGGCCGGCCGGTCGAAGAACGCATGGTTGAACTCGGCCCGGGTGAAGGCCGGCCGTTCCAGCGCCCAGGCGAGCATCGGCTGCACCTCCTTCGGCACCTCCACCGCCTGCCGCGAACCCTCCTTGACCAGCGCGAAGCGGCCGCCGCGGGTGACAAGGCGCATGCCCTTGCCGCGCACCTCCCAGCGCTGGCCCTCGGGTTCGAGAATGCGCGGCAGGTCGTAGGTTCCGCGGGGCCAGCGGAAGCCCGCCATCTGCCGCTCGATCTCCTCGAGACTGCGCGGCTCGGCCAGGATCTCGGCCATCCGCGCCCCGAGCTGGCGCAGCCGCTCGGCCAGCGCCTCGCGGTCGCCGCGCGGCAGATTGGCCCGGGCCAGGGGATCGGGGATCATCCGGTCGAACAGATAGCTCACCACATCGATGCCGATCGGATATGTGACCCCGAAGGCGATGTGGATGCAGCCGCCATCCTCGGCCAGCGCGTAGTGATACTGGCCCCGCGGCAGGTAGAGGAGATCGCCCGGCGTCATGCGGATCTCCTTCCACAGGGCACCCTTGGCCTTGTCGTGCACCTCCTGGGGCAGGTTCTTGAAACTGGGATGGGCGATCGGATCCTCGGCCCGCCCCTCGAACACGAACCAGCGCTTCTCCCCGGCCACATGCACGGCGAACACGTCATGGGTGTCGTAATGGACCCGGAAGGCCTGGCGGCGCTGGCTGCTCATGTAGAGATTGGCCTGCACCTTGCCGCCCAGCGCCTCCTCCAGCGCCCGGGCGAAGCTCGACAGTTCGGGGGTGAGCTGGTCGATATCGTTGGCCACCAGGGTCGCACCCCGGGCCAGCAGCCGCCGCACCCGTTCCGGATCGGGGCGCAGCACCTGGCCGCCGTCGCGTCCCGGCGCCGGGCTGGCATAGGCCTGGGCCGGGATCGGCTCGCGGTCGAGCACCAGCATCAGCGAGCCGCTGGACCAGATGGTGGTCATCCCCAGGAGCCGGTTGAGGATCTCCCAGTTCATGACCTCCGCGAACTTGTCTTCCTCGCCTTCCAAATAGAGGGGACGCTGGTCGAGATATTCTTCGAGGAACGGCCGCGCACCGAAGGGTGCGAGGATGTCTTCGAGATTCCGGATCCTGCCGCTCATTGCTTGACACCCCGAGGCTTTGGCGTACTGGCTCACCGACGCGTTGCGGGCGGAGGATACAGCGTGACGGCCGGCGGACAAGCGGAGCATGTCGATGTGGCAGCCAATCTGGCGGCGGTGCGCGCACGGATCGCCGAGGCCTGCCGCGAAGCCGGGCGCGATCCCGCCGAGGTCACCCTGATCGCCGTCTCCAAGGCGCAGCCGCCGGCCCGGATCGAGGCCGCGCTTTCCGCCGGGCAACGGGTGTTCGGCGAGAACTACGTGCAGGAGGCGGCCTCCCGCTGGCCGGAGCTGCGGGCGCGCTTTTCCGGCGTCGAGCTGCACATGATCGGGGCGCTGCAGACCAACAAGGCGCGGGATGCCGTGCGCCTGTTCGACATCATTCAGACCGTCGACCGCCCGAAGCTGGCAGCGGCACTGGCGCGCGAGATGGAGCGCCAGGACCGCCGTCTGCCGGTGTTCATCGAGGTCAATACCGGCGGCGAGC
>CAYYZI010000247.1:0-5035 GCA_964475675.1 uncultured Geminicoccaceae bacterium | reverse complement strand
TTGTCAGGTTTGGAGGCCGGGTTTACCCTTCGCGATGGCTTTCGGACCCACCTGTGGGTTCGAAACCCGGCTCTTTTTTCGGCTCCGACATCGAAGTGATGCAGCAAGTTCTCGCATCGGCGTGTCTTGGCAACGATCCGAGGACGGCAGTAGCTTCAAGTATTGGTCGAAAAAGGAAGACGTCCTCGGAAGCGGCGCCGGAAGCGGCAACGGAAGCTTCCGGCAGGGCCGGGCGGTGAAGGGCAGACGGGCGCCGCCCCGGTTCGGGGATGCAACGCGGACGCGACGGGAGGTCGATTGGGCGTGCCATCCGAGGTTGGAATGATTTCGCCATCGAGCGATCTTCAGGCGCAGTGGGCCCAGGTTCGCGCGATGCTGCGCAGCGAGTTCGGGGATACCGCGTTCGGCACCTGGCTCAAGCCTCTCGAGGTCAGTCGGCTCGACGGTGACCGGGTGGTGATGACGGTGCCGACACAGTTCATGCGCGACTGGATCGTCGCCCATTACGGCGACCGTATCCGCTCGATGTGGGCCGGGGTCAATCCCGCGGTACGCTCGATCGCCCTCAGCGTCCGCCCGCCGGCGGCACGCGGCGGGGCGCCGGTCGAACCGGTGGCGGCCGGTGTCGGAGGCGCCCTTCGCCAGCCGGCCGAGCCGCAGCCGCAGGCCGAGTTCGAGGAGATGGGTGCGCGGCTCGACCGGCGCTTCACCTTCGACAGTTTCGTGGTCGGCAAGCCCAACGAATTCGCGGTGGCGGCGGCGGAAAAGGTGGCCAGCTCGCCGAGCCCGCCCTTCAACCCGCTGTTCCTCTATGGCGGGGTGGGGCTGGGCAAGACCCATCTGATGCACGCCATCGGCTGGCGGATCCGCGAGGTGACGCCGCAGCGGCGGGTGGTCTATCTGTCGGCCGAGAAGTTCATGTACCAGTTCGTCCGGGCGCTGCGCCGCAAGGACACCATGTCCTTCAAGGAACTGTTCCGCTCGGTCGATGTGCTGATGGTCGACGATGTGCAGTTCATCAGCGGCAAGGAAAGCACCCAGGAGGAGTTCTTCCACACCTTCAACGCGCTCGTCGATCGCGGCCGGCAGATCGTGATCTCGGCCGATCGCAGCCCCGCCGATCTTTCCGGCCTCGAGGAGCGGATCCGCTCCCGCCTCGGCTGGGGGCTGGTGGCCGACATCCATCCCACCACCTACGAGCTGCGTCTCGGCATCCTCCAGACCAAGGCGGAAAAGCTCAATGTCGAGGTGCCGGTACGGGTGATGGAGTTCCTCGCCGCCCGCATCACCAGCAACGTGCGCGAGCTCGAAGGGGCGCTCAATCGCATCGTCCATCATGCCTCCTTCAGCGGCCGGCCGATCTCCATCGACACTGCCCGCGAGGTTCTCAAGGATCTGTTGCGGGCCCATGACAGGCGGGTGACGATCGAGGAAATCCAGCGGGCGGTGGTCGAGCATTACGGCATCCGCATGGCCGACATGTCCTCCAGCCGCCGCGCCCGGGCGGTGGCCCGCCCCCGCCAGGTGGCGATGTATCTGGCCAAGCAGCTCACCACCCGCTCGCTGCCGGAGATCGGCAAGCGATTCGGCAACCGCGACCACACCACGGTGATGCACGCCATCCGCCAGATCGAGCGCCTGCGCGAAGAGGACCGCAGCCTGGCCGACGATGTCGAGGCCCTGCGCCGGCGGCTGCAGGGCTGAGCGGTACCGGGCTCGCCGGGCACGGCAAAATCCTGCTCAACGCGGATGATGTTTTCTGCTAGCGTTCGCGCCCCGGCGGTTCCGCCGGGGGCGAGTGGCGGCCACCGCCGGTCCGAGACGGCAGAGGAACCGGACGACCCATGAAGCTTACCATCGAGCGCAGCGCCCTGCTCAGATCCCTGTCGCATGTGCAGAACGTGGTCGAGCGGCGAACCACCATCCCCATTCTCGCCAACGTCAAGTTGGAAACCGGGGATGGCGAGCTCACCCTGACCGCCACCGACCTCGATCTGGCCCTGGCCACCCGCGAACCGGCCGAGATCCTGGAGCCGGGCGGCACCACGGTGGCGGCGCATCTGCTGTTCGAGATCGTCCGCAAGCTGCCCGAAGGCTGCGAGGTCGAGCTGGCGCAGCCGCCGGCGAGCCGCGAGCTGGTGCTGCGGGCGGCGCGCTCGGTGTTCCAGTTGCCCACCCTGCCGGCCGAGGAATTTCCGCCGCTGGGCGAGGACGGGCTGGATATCGAATTCATCATGCCGGCCCCGGATCTGGCCCGGCTGATCGACAAGACCCGCTTTGCCATCTCCACCGAAGAGACCCGCTACTATCTGAACGGCATCCACATGCATCCGCTGGCCGCCGGTGCCGCCAGCGTGCTGCGCGGGGTGGCCACCGACGGCCATCGCCTGGCCCGGGTCGAGGTGCCGCTGCCGGCCGGAGCCGAGCGGCTGCCGCCCATCATCATGCCCCGCAAGACCGTCAACGAGCTCCGCAAGCTGCTGGGCGAGAGCGATGCCGAGATCAGCCTCGCCGTCTCGCCCAATCGCATGCGCTGCATCATCGATCGCGCGGTGCTGGTCTCGCGCCTGATCGACGGCCCGTTTCCCGACTACGAGCGGGTCATCCCCAAGCCCGAGGACACCGACAAGATCGCGGTCCTCGAGGTGCGCGCCTTCAAGGATGCGGTGGACCGGGTCAGCACCATCTCCACCGAGCGCACCCGGGCGGTCAAACTGGGCTTCGCCGACGCCCAGGTGACCATTTCCGCGGTCAGTGCGGAAGCCGGGCGGGCCACCGAGGAACTCGATGCCGAATATTCCGGCGAGCCCCTCGAAATCGGCTTCAATGCGCGCTATATATTGGACATCCTTGGAGAAATCGAGGGCGAGCAGGTCCGCATGGAGATGACTTCAGCGGCGGCGCCGACGGTCTTGCGCGATCCGGCCGACAGCAGCACGCTCTACGTCCTGATGCCCATGCGGGTGTGATGACGGCGCGACTGGCACCGGTGTCGGCCGCGGCGGTGGCCGGCGAAACCGCTGGCGCCGTGTCGCGGCTCGAACTCGCGGCCTTCCGTGGCTATCGCCGGCTGGATCTGAGGGTCGAGGCCCGCCCGGTGGTACTGTTCGGTCCCAACGGGGCGGGCAAGACCAATCTCCTGGAAGCGCTGTCGCTGCTGACCCCGGGACGCGGGCTCAGGCGGGCGCGTCTCGCCGAGCTCGATCATCGGGCCGGCGGCCGCTTCCGCATCCGGGCGCGGCTGGAGACCGCCGACGGGCCGCGCGAGGTGGAAACCTGGCACGATGCCGACAGCGGTCGCCGCCAGGTGGCCATCGACGGGGCGCTGAGCCGCTCCTCGGGCGAACTCGCCCGGGTCTGCGCGATGGTCTGGCTGACCCCGGCCATGGACCGCATTCTGGCCGAGGCACCGGCCGGCCGCCGGCGCTTTCTGGACCGGCTGACGCTGGCGCTCTATCCCGACCATGCGAGCCGGGTCGGGGCGTTCGAGCGGGCCATGCGCGAGCGGGCACATCTGCTGCGTTCGCGGCGACCGGACCCGTTCTGGCTGGGAGCGCTGGAGCGGCGCATGGCGGAAGCGGCGGTGGCCATCGCCGCCGCCCGGCGCGATCTGGTGGCCGGGCTCGAAGCCGAGCTCGCCCGGGGCGTGGCCGGTTTTCCCTCGGCCCGGCTGGCGCTGGCCGGCGAGGTCGAGGCGGCGCTGGAGACCATGCGCGCGCTCGAGGTCGAGCAGTGGCTGGCGGAGCGGCTGGCGGCTTCGCGCGCGAGCGACGCGGAGAGCGGTGGCGCCGCCCATGGCACCCACAGGAGCGATCTGCGGGTGTTCCTGCGGGAGGGCGAGGTGCCCGCCGCCGACTGTTCGACGGGGCAGCAGAAGGCGCTGCTGCTGGCCGTCCTGCTGGCCGAGACCCGCCTGCGGCGGAGCCGCGGCGGTGATTGGCCGGTGCTGCTCCTCGACGAGGTGGCGGCCCATCTCGATGCCGCGCGGCGCGCGGCGCTGTTCGAGGCGCTGGTCGAGCTGGGTGCCCAGAGCTGGCTCACCGGCACCGATGCCGAGCTGTTCCGGCCGCTGTTCGGCCGAGCCGCAGTTTTTCACGTATGCGAGGCGACACTGAGTGAACATGGCTGACAAGCAGATGACCGCAGAGCCCCAGATCTACGATTCCACCTCCATCCAGGTGCTGGAGGGGCTCGAGGCGGTGCGCATGCGTCCCGGCATGTACATCGGCGACACCGACGACGGTTCGGGCCTGCATCACATGGTCTTCGAGGTGGTGGACAACGCCATCGACGAGGCCTTGGCGGGCCATGCCAGCTTCGTCGAGGTGGTGCTCAATGCCGATGGCTCGGTGACCGTCACCGACGACGGGCGCGGCATTCCGGTGGACATTCACGAGGAATTCGGGATCTCGGCCGCCGAGATCATCATGACCGTGCTGCATGCCGGCGGCAAGTTCAACCACAATGCCTACAAGGTCTCGGGCGGCCTGCACGGGGTCGGCGTTTCGGTGGTCAACGCCCTCTCGGATTGGCTCGAGCTCCGCGTCTGGCGCGACGGCAGCGAATATGTGATCCGCTTCGAGAATGGCGGCGAGCCGGTGGCACCATTGCGCGAGGTCGGCCCTTCCGGCGGTCGGCGCGGCACCCAGGTCACCTTCCAGCCCTCGATCGAAGTGTTCGCGACCACCGATTTCAAGCGCGAGATCCTGGCCCATCGCCTGCGCGAACTGGCCTTTCTCAATGCCGGTATTCGCATCCGTCTGGTCGATCGCCGCGAGGAGCCGGAGGTCGAGGAGCTGTTCCATTACGAGGGCGGTCTCGAGGCCTTCGTCGACTGGCTCGATCGCACCAAGACGCCGCTTTTCCGTCCCCCCATCCTGGTCCGCGGCGAACGCGACGGCATGCGCATCGAATGTGCGCTGCAGTGGACCGAGAGCTATCACGAGACCTGCCTCTGCTTCACCAACAACATCCCCCAGCGGGACGGCGGTTCGCATCTCCAGGGGCAGCAGTGTGTACGCGGGTCGAGTGAGTG